>QHSM01000290.1 GCA_003221595.1 Candidatus Rokuibacteriota bacterium
GAGAGGTACTGCCGGTAGAGCGGCTGATCGAGGCCCCAGCTCTGCCTGAGCTGCGCCACGTACGCGGCGTCGGCGCCCGCCTCGGCCTTCATCGCGACCGGATCGCCGGTGAGCCGGACGAGCCCGAAGATGATCGTGACGAGCAGCCACAGCGTCACGACGCTGTAGAGCGCCCGCACGAGGACGTACTTCTTCACCGGTCAGCCTTCACTTCCCAGATCTCCCACGGCCACGGGTACGGCGCGTTCAGCGTGTCCCAGTAGCGATGGAACCCGTCGCCTTCCGGTAGCACGCGGGGCCCGACGGCGTGGACGAACGGGTTCAAGTAGATCGGGACGAAATAGTGCTCGTCGAGGATGATTCGCTGGATTTGCTTGACGAGCCGTTCGCGCTCCCCGAGGTCCAGGCTTGCCTGGTGCTTCTTCCACAGCGCCTCGATCTGAGGGTCGCAGATGAAGGACGACGGGCTGTCGCACACCGCGTACACCGCGATGTTGGCCTTCGCGCCGCCGGCCCTCGGGTCGATGTTCTGCACGATGTTGCGGTTGCCCGGATAGCTCTTGCGGCCCCCGCCGACCTTCGCCCGGAATGCCGGTCCCTCCAGCGTCTGCATCCTCCCCCGGATTCCGATGGCACGAAGATCGGTCATGATGCGCTCGCCCATGTCGAAATACGGCGGGAACGGCGTGTACTCGACCTCGAACCCCTCGGCGAAGCCGGCCTGAGCCATCACCTGCTTGGCCTTCTCGAGGTTGAACTCGAGCGCCGGCGCCTCCTGGCCCTGCAGCGCATCGCGATTTTCCGCGCCGATCCAGTTGCCCGTCGGCTTGCCGATTCCCTGCGTCTCCTGCTTGATCAGGAACGGCCGGTTGATCGCCAGGCTCACCGCCTGGCGCACGCGCTTGTCGCGGAAGGGACTGCCGGGCTCGTTGTAGCCCGGGAACATGAGCCACCACGGTCCCGTGTAGTTCGGGTCCCACCGGAGGTTCGGATCGCTCATCACGCGCGGGAGCAGCTTGCCGGTCATGCCGAAGGCGAGATCCAGCTCGCCGGTCTGCAAGCCGGCCATGCGCGCCGTGAGGTCTCGGACGCCCTTCACGACGATCGTCTTGGTCGCCGGCGTCCGGCGCCAGTAGCCCTCGAACGCCTCGAACGTCATCTGCACGCCGGCCTGCTGGCTCACGAGCTTGTAGGGCCCCGCGCCGACCGGCTTGGCCTTGAACCCGTCGCGGCCGGCCTTCTCGTAATAGTTTCGCGGTACGATCCAGCCGATGCCGCTCACCCCGCCGTTGTAGAGGTCCATGAAGTCGATGAACGGCTCCCTGAAGTGGAACACGATCGTGCGGTCGTCCACGAGCTGGATATGCTCGAGCTTGTCGTGGAATAGCTTCGCGTAAGCGCCCTTGAAGTTCTCGTACGTCCACTTCACGTCCGCGGTCGTGAGCGGCTGCCCGTCGTGGAATTTGAGGCCCGGGCGGAGCCGGAATGCCGCGCGCCGGAAGTCGGCCGACAGCTCCGCGTGCTCGGCAAGGCCGTAGGTGACGAAACCGTACGGCATCGGCTTGATCATGGCGTCGTGGACGATGTAGTCGTACATCTGCATCGTCACGGCGGTGATGTGCTCGAGCGGATCGAGCCAGCCCGGGTCGAGCGCGAAGTGCATCGCGACGGTCAACGTGCCCTTCGGCGCGCTCCGCGCGGTTTCGATCTGGGCGGGCTTGATGTCCAGCTTCGCCAGCGGGCCAGTGAGAATTGGAGCAGCCCCCGACTTCTGCGCGGCCGCCGGGTCACCTGCCGTCAAGAGGGCCAGGGCGACGGCGAAAGCCAGGAGCGTCTGAGTCCAAGCACGTCGAGTCATGTCGATCCTCCTCGTCATAGACCGATCGAGAAAGCGCGACGGAGACGGAATCGATCCGGAAAAGCTGCATCATTATGGACAGGTTGCGTCGCTTGTCAAGTCCGCGGCAAGTCGGCGACATTTGAGAGTTACACCTGACACGAATTCGAGACGACTACGCCGCCCGCGCGGGTCTCCAGACGATGCCGGCGCGGTGCGCGATCGCTACGAGCACGGCGACGCCGAGCAGACCGATGGCGCCGCCGGCGGCGCAGGCCGCCCGAACGCCCTGGTGCTCGGCGACCATGCCCACGACCAGCGAGCCGAACGGCGTCATGCCTGCGAAGGTCACCGTGTACAGCCCCATCACCCGCCCGCGTAGATTGTTGGGCGCGGCGAGCTGCAGGGTGGTATTGCACCCCGTCGTGAAGAGGATCTGCGCCCAGCCCAGGAGCGCGAGAACCGCGAACGCGACCGCGAAGCGATCGACCAGCGCCAGCGCGACGAGTCCGGCGCAGAGCGTCGCCGCCGAGCCCACCAGAAATGAAAGCGGCGGCTGGCCGGTGCGAAACAGGGCGACGCCGAAGCCTCCGGCGACGGCGCCGGCGCCCAGGGCCGACATGAGGAGCCCGAATCCGTGCGCGTCCTGGTTCAGCACGTTCCGGGCGACCAGCGGGACGACCACGTTGAAGTTGAGGACCAGGAGGCTCACCACGACCATCAGCCCGAGCGTGAACGCCACCGGCGGCGTCTTCGCGGCATAGGCGACCGCGTCGAGAACTCCTTCCCGGATTCCGAGCCGCCCGGCCGGATCCGGCTGCCCGTCGGTCCGGATCGCCAGCAGCGCGACGAGCACGGCGACGAAGCTCACGCCGTTCAGGAAAAAGGCGAGCGCCACACCGAACGCGGCGATGAGCAGCCCCGCCACGGCGGGGCCAACGATGCGCGCGCCGTTCATGATGACCGAGTTGAGCGCTACCGCGTTGGGCAGATCGGAGCGCCCCACCAGATCCGTGATGTAGGCCTGGCGCGTGGGAATGTCGAGCGCCCGCCCCAGGCCATAGATCACGGCCATCACGGCCACATGCCAGTAGCGGATGTACCCGCTCCAGACGAGCGCGGCCAGCACCAGCGCTTGCAGCTGCATCACCGTCTGGCTCACGAGGAGAACCCGCCGCTTGGCGAAGCGATCGCTCAGCGCCCCACCGACCGGTGACAGGAGCAGGATCGGCGTGAACTGGAGCGCGCTGACGATCCCGAGCTGGAGCGGTGAGTGCGTCAGCTCGAGCACGAGCCACGCCTGCGCCACGCTCTGCATCCAGGTACCGACCTGCGAGATGAGCTGGCCGATCCAGAATAATCGGAAATCGCGGTGCCGGAGCGCGCCGAGGCGCACCGGCGAAGGCCCGGGCGCGCTCCGTCCGCCTCCCTCGGTGGCTTCGGATCCTCCGGGCATCGTCCCGACTGTACACGAGGCCCCTCGGGAATTTCACACTCCGGAAATCTGGATCCGCCCGGCGAGCCGTGCAGCGCGTGGTGTGCAGAAATAGCTCGCTTGCGGGTACGGGTCCGTCCGGCGGTAGACTCGGCACAGGGGTGCCAGCGTGCATGGGCACATTTGATGAGCCGTGCCGAAATATCGGAAATGTGAAGCCGTTAAGTGCCTGAGTCG
>QHSM01000291.1 GCA_003221595.1 Candidatus Rokuibacteriota bacterium
GCTTCGGTGACAACCTGCCGCTGGTCCTCGCCGCCTACAACGCCGGCGAGGTCGCGGTCATCAAGCACCGAGGCGTCCCGCCGTATCGGGAGACCCGCGCCTACGTGAAGCGCATCATGAAGAAGCTCGACCGGGCGGCCTAGCTCTCCCCTCCGCGAAGCTCGCTTTGTTATCCTGGCGCGGATGGCCCGCGCGTTCGTGCCGCACTCGTCCCACTGGGGCGCCTTCGAGGCCGAGGTCGCCGACGGCACCGTCGTCGGGATCCGCCCCTATCGGCACGATCCGGATCCATCCCCCCTGCTCGGCAACATCGTCGACAGCCTGAGGCATCCGGCCCGGGTCACCCAGCCGATGATCCGCGCCGGATGGCTCGACCGCGGCCCGGGCGGCGACCCGCGTCGAGGATCCGAGCCGTTCGTGCCGGTGAGCTGGACAACGGCGCTCGACACGCTGGCGCACGAGCTCGGGCGCGTCTACGAACGCCACGGCGGAGCGGGCGTCTACGGCGGCTCGTACGGCTGGAGCAGCGCCGGGCGCTTCCATCACGCCCAGAGCCAGCTCCACCGCTTCCTCAACTGCCTGGGCGGCTACGTGCGGGGCGAGCACACCTACAGCAACGGCGCCCAGTCGGTCATCATGCCGCACGTCGTCGGATCGATGCGCGAGTTCCTGGATCGGGCGACCGCGTGGTCGGTGCTCGAGCGGCACACGGAGCTGTTCGTCTGCTTCGGTGGCATCCCCATCAAGAACACGATGGTGAGCCCCGGCGGCGCCAGCCGGCATCCCGCGCGTGACCACCTGCGCGCGGCGCGAGAGCGGGGCGCCGAGTTTGTCTTGCTCAGCCCGATGCGGGACGATCTCCCCGGCTTCGTCACCGCGCAGTGGCTCGCCCTCGTGCCGGGAAGCGACGTCGCCGTCATGCTCGCGCTCGCGTACACGCTGCTCCACGAGAACCTGCACGACCGCGCCTTCCTCGCGCGCTACACGGTCGGGTTCGATCGCTTCGCGCGCTACCTGCGCGGCGAAACGGTTGGCGGTCCGAAAACACCGGAGTGGGCCGCGCGCCTGTCCCAGGTTCCAGCGGAAAGCCTCCGCGCGCTCGCCCGGCGCATGGCGGCGAAGCGCACGCTGATCAACGTGAACTACTCGCTCCAGCGCGTCGAGCACGGCGAGCAGGCGCCGTGGCTCGCGGTGACGCTGGCGGCGATGCTCGGCCAGATCGGGCTGCCGGGCGGCGGGTTCGGCCAGGGCTACGGCTCGCTCGGCTACATCGGTCGCGCGCCGCTGCGCGTCGGTCCGCCGACCCTGCCGCAGGGCCGCAACCCGGTCGGCGCGTTCATCCCCTTCGCGCGCGTCGCCGACATGCTGCTGCATCCGGGCGAGCCGTTCGACTTCGACGGGCAGCGATTGACGTATCCCGACATTCGCCTCGTGTACTGGTGCGGCGGCAATCCGTTCCATCACCATCAGCACCTCGCGCGCCTGCGCGCGGCCCTCGCGCGGCCGGAGACGATCGTCGTGCACGAGGCCTTCTGGACGCCGATGGCCCGCCACGCGGACATCGTGCTGCCGGCGACGATGACGCTGGAGCGGAACGACATCGGCGGCTCGCCCAACGACGCGTGCCTCGTCGCCATGCGCCAGGCGGTTCCGCCCTGGGGCGAGGCGCGGAGCGACTTCGCGATCTTCGCGGACCTCGCGGCGCGGCTCGGCGCCGGCGAGCGCTTCACCGAGGGGCGGGACGAGATGCAGTGGCTACGCCACCTCTACGAGGGCTGGCGCACGCGCGTCGCCGACGACGGCGAAACGGCGCCGCCGTTCGAGGAGTTCTGGGCGGCCGGGTTCCTGGATCTGTCCGGCGCCGACGAGGATCTGGTGCTGCTCAAGCAGTTTCGCGCCGATCCAGAGGGGGCGCCCCTCGGCACGCCGAGCGGCAAGATCGAGATCTTCTCGGCGACCATCGACGGGTTCGGCTACGCGGACTGCCCCGGACACCCGACCTGGCTCGAGCCCGCGGAGTGGCTCGGCGCGCCGCTGGCCGAGCGCTTCCCGCTGCACCTGATCGCCAACAATCCGACGTCGCGTCTGCACAGCCAGCTCGACGTCGGCGCGTACAGCCAGTCCACGAAGGTGCGCGGGCGCGAGCCGATCCGCCTGCACCCGGCCGACGCGGCCGCGCGCGGCGTACGCAGCGGCGACGTCGTCCGCGTGTTCAACGACCGGGGCAGCTGCCTGGCCGGCGCCGTCGTGAGCAACGCGGTGCGCCCCGGCGTCGTTCAGCTCTCGACCGGCGCCTGGTACGATCCCCTCGATCCGGCCGACCCCGAGGCGATGTGCGTCCACGGCAACCCGAACGTCCTCACCTTCGACCGGGGCACCTCGCGGCTCGCCCAGGCCTGCTCCGGCCAGCACGCGCTCGTGCAGGTCGAGCGCTGGACGGGCCCGCTGCCGCCCATTCGCGCCTACGATCCACCGGCGGTGGAGCGGCGACCGCTCGCGTAGCGGCTCGCACTGTTTGCTGGGCGCCGAGGTTCCGCGAGCGATAAGCTCGTAACGATGCGGTCCTATCCCCTCGACGTCTTCCTTCCGGCGGCCGGCTTCGGCGAGCGCCTACGGCCGGCCACGAACCACCTGCCCAAGCCGCTCCTGCCGATTCTCGGGACGCCGATCATCGAGGGCATCCTGGGCAAGCTCGCGGCCGTGTGCGACGGCACGATCGGCATCAACCTGCACTGGAAGGCGGATCTCCTGCGCGCCTGGGCCGCCGCGTCGCCGTGGCACGAGCGCATCGTCTTCTTTCCCGAGGATCCGATCCTCGGGACGGGCGGCGCGCTCAAGAACGCGGAGTCCCTCCTGTCGCGCCGGGCGTTCATCGTCCACAACTCGGACATCCTGCTGGACATCGACTTCGCCCGGCTCGTCGAGGAGCATCTGGCCTCGGGCAACGTCGCGACGCTCGCGTGCCATCGACTCCCTCATCTGAGCAACGTCGTGATCGACGACCGCGGCCAGGTGCTGGACGTCGAGAACCCGGGCGCCTCGAAACCGGATCCCACGCACGTGGCCGACAAAGTTGCCTACACGGGCATCGCGGTCTACTCGCCGGAGATCCTCTCGTTCCTTCCGTCGGGTGTCTCGCATGCCACCGTCGCCTGGGTCGCCGCCTCCAAGGCCGGCCGCCGGGTCCGCGCGTTCGATGTCACCGGCGCCTACTGGAACGACGTCGGGGATCCCGCGACCTACGCGAGGGGCGTGCTCGATGCGCTCCGCGAGCGCGGCGAGACGGTCTACCGCTCGGCGACGGCGCGCTGCGGACGTCTGGAGATCGACGGCTACGTCGTCCTGGAATCCCGCACCGAGGTCCGGGACGGATCGCGACTGAGAAACTGCATCCTGCTGCCGGGCGCCGTCGTCTCGGGCAGTCACGAGAACCGGATCATCGGGCCCGACTACACGATCTCCCTCTCCGAGGCCAACATGCAGCCGGCGCTCCACGCGGCCGAGAAGAAGCGAGTCGCCCTGAGCGACCCGCTCTTCGCGTCGCATTTCGGGACACCTTCGGCGAACGCGCGTGCCGCCGCGCCCGCCTCGGACTCGCCCCTCTGGTCCGACGCCATCCTGATCGGCCTCGGCGGCTCGGATCGGCGCTACTTCCGCGTGCAGCACGGCGGGCGGACGGCGGTGCTCATGGAATGCCGCCCGGAAGATCTCGACTTCGAGCGCCATCTCGCGTACACCGAGTTCTTCGCTCGCCACGCCGTTCCGGTGCCCGCGATGTTCTCGTCGGACAGCGCGGGCAAGCGGGCGCTGTTCGAGGATCTGGGCGACGCCTCGCTCTACGCGTACCTCAAGCTGCCCCGCGACACGGCCAGCATCGAGAGCGTCTATCGCGCCGTCATGCAGAGCCTGGTGACGATCCACACGTCGGCGACCGATCGGGTTCACGAGTGCCCGCTGCTGAAAACCCGGATCTTCGACTACGACTACTTCCGCTGGGAGACCACCTACTTCCTCGACCGCTTCGTCGTCGGGCTCCGCAAGCTCCAGATCGCGAGCCGGCCCGCG
>QHSM01000292.1 GCA_003221595.1 Candidatus Rokuibacteriota bacterium
GTGACCGGGAAGCAGTCGGTGGCGGCATCCCGCATGTCGTCCACCTCGGCGTGCGACGAGCGATGCAGCGCGGCGACGTCGCCGCGGAACATGACGTTGCGATCGCCGCCGCCCGGCGTCATCCCCGACCACTCGTAGCCGACGAAGATCACGCAGCGGCCGTCCTGGTGGAAGCGATCGATCTCGCGGCGCAGCCGCCGCCACTCCTCGTCGGTGACCTGAAAGTCGTTCGCCTGGTGGCACATCATGTCGAGCAGCGCGACCTCACGCCCGAAGGCGAAGTACTCCTCGATCGTCCCGGTGCCCACCGTGGCGCGCGTCTGGCCGTGGAGATCGCCCCACCAGGTCTTCGGCTCGCTCGGCCGGAGGGCCCGGACCAGGTTCGATTCGGCGTGGTGCTCCCCATGCGTGGCGACGATGCGTGTCTCGCGGCCGGCGTCGGCGACGCGGAGCGCGCTCATCGAGGCGACGGCGAGCTCGCCGCGGCGAAACGTGATCCGGCGCGGAAGCCCGGCGATGTCGCAACCGTGCACGCCCACCGCCACGTCGCCGGTGAACCGCTCGCACGGGTTACCCCAGACGTCCTCGGCCTTCACCAGCGCGTCGAAGGGCTCACCCGGACGCACGGTCGTCGGCGCGATCACCACCAGCCGGTGAAAGTCGCCCCCGACGATGTCGAGCGTGGGCGAAGCCGCGAGCGGGGAATAGAGCTCGGTGCCGAAGGGGTCGACCAGCACCCGCCATTCGCAGCCGCGCTCGCGAAACGTCTGGGCGCGCGAGCCGGGACCGCCGCGGCTCCTGTCCCCGAGGGTCACGTGCACCTGGTCGCCTGGATAGAGCGATCCGTCGCGGATCGAGACCACCAGGCACTTGAACCAGGGGCGGATGTAGCCGCGGGGCTCCCAGCTCAGATGCGCGACGCTGGTCGGGCTGCGAGACTCGAGCCTGACCGTCGCGTAATTGGCGGCCGCCGGATCGGTGAACTGCGGCGTTCCCCAGTCCGAGGCGAAGCGACACGCGATCTTCAGCCGGGCGAACTCGTCGTAGCCGTACAGACCCACTTCGTAGGTGATCGTCCAGCTGCCGATCGCGCCGGCGACCACCGGCCCGGCCGGCGTGATCCACGCCCGGCCGACAAATCGAGGCTCCGTGTTGATCGGCATCAGTTCCCTCGTGTTTCGACGGAGGGGTGGCCCTAGCTGGATGCGCGGAAAGTGTATACTGAGCGCGCCCGACTACTTGGAGAGGTGGCCGAGTTGGCCGAAGGCAGCCGCCTGCTAAGCGGTTACAGGGGCAAAACCTCTGTCCCGGGTTCGAATCCCGGCCTCTCCGCCATTCGAACAGGCCTCTCGGGCTGATCGAGCGCCGGACCGCGAATCGGACGCAGTCCGGCGCTCGCCCCCGAACCGAGGCCTGACCCTGCTGAGTTGTACGAGCGGAGCGCTACTGCTTCTTCTGCAGCGTCACGCCGGCGGTCTTCGCCGCCTCCTCGTACTTGGCGACGGACTCGTCGTGCTTGCCCTCCTGATGAAGCGCCATGGCGTCCTTCGACATGACTTTCGCGTTGGCGGCGCCGGCGTCGTGGCGCTGGCCCAGGGCTTTGTCGAGCTGCGCTTGCAGTTCCGGGCATTGACCGGCCATTGCGGGGCCGACGGCCGAAGCGACCAAGGCGAGGGCGATCAGGACGATTCTCATCTGCTCCTCCTTTGGGGGCTCTCGGACGGGACGGCGGGATCATGGGGTGGGATCGGTCGTCGTGTCAAGACACGTCGCACCAGCGCGCTGCGTAGTGTATCGTTAGTCCCCGTTGCGCCCTTAGCTCAGGTGGACAGAGCGTCGGACTACGAATCCGAAGGCCAGAGGTTCGAATCCTCTAGGGCGCACCACACCAACTCCGAGCGCCGGACCAAGAAGGGGAGGACCGCGTGAGGCTCACCAAGTGGATCTGTGTGGTGCTTGTAGCGGTGCTCCTGGCCACCGTCGCTCAGCCGGCACGCGCGGAGGCGATGGATCCGATCCTTATTTCCCTGATCGTTAGCGGCGCGATCGTGGTGGTTGCCCTCATCGCGATCCTCATCATCGCCAATGCGTCGGAGGGACGGCGTCGCCGAGGTGAGGACACGACGCCCCCGGAGCGGATCGTGGCATACCAGTACGTCGTGATCGGGACGCAAAGCCCCTAGGTGCGGTGAACGCCGAGGAGCTCATGCGCGTGGCGCTCGCCGAGGCGCGGGCGAGCCTCGCGGCCGGCGAGGTGCCGGTGGGCGCCGTCGTCGTGGTCGGCGACGTCATTGTCGGGCAGGCGCACAACGCGCCGATCGGGCTGATCGACCCCAGCGCGCACGCCGAGGTGCTGGCCTTGCGCGAGGCGGCCCTGAAGATCGGCAACTACCGCCTTCCGGACGCGACGCTCTTCTCGACGCTCGAGCCGTGCACGATGTGCTGCGGCGCGGTGATTCAGGCGCGCCTGGCCCGCGTCGTGTACGGGGCGCCCGACCCGAGGGCCGGCGCGATCGAATCGCTCTACCGGCTGCTCGACGACCCTCGCCTCAACCACCGGGTGGAAGCGCTGGGCGGCGTGCTCGCCGAGGAGTGCGGCGCGCTGCTGCGGGAGTTCTTCGAGACGAAGCGCCGCTGAGCCGCTAGAGCCCGGCCACCGCCGGGATCACCTTCGCTCCCATCAGCTCGATCGATCGCATCGTCGTCGGGTGGTCCATGCGCGATTCCTGAGCTTCCAGCAGGAGGTGGCCGATACCGAGCTCGCGCTGGACGCGGGCGAAGCGATCGATCACTTCGTCCGGCGTTCCGGCGACGATGAACTGGCCGTCCAAGAGCTCCTGATAGCTCATGCTCGACAGCGAGCGCGGCCGCGCGCGCAGCGCGAACTGGGTGCCGGCCCGCGAGCGCATCCCCACCGGGGCCATGAACTCCGCGGGCGCGCGCAGCGTCGGCCCCATGCGCCACACGAAGTGCCGTCCGGCCTCGAGGGCCTTCGCC
>QHSM01000293.1 GCA_003221595.1 Candidatus Rokuibacteriota bacterium
TCCTCCACGCCGCCGCGAAGGGACGCGAGGCCGAAGACGTCGGGCACCAGATGGATCGCGACGGGGTCGTCCCCGATGCCGTGCAGCACGGTGGTGATCCGCGAGTAGTCGGCGTGCGGGAGCGCGATGAAGACGATGTCCACCTGCTGGCGGTCGAGCACGGCGCGAACGTCCTCGATGCCGCCGAGCCAGCGCACGTTGTCGGGCACATCACGCTTGTCGCTCAGCATGCCGAGCACGCCGATGCCGACGTCCGGCCGGCGTCGCAGCACGCGCAGCACCTCGGCGGCGGGCTCGCCGCCACCGACGACGATCGCGTAGCGCTGGTTGAAGCCGTGCCGGCGCGCGAAGCGGAACAGCTCTCGGAACACGGCCCGCGAGAGGCTGACCGCGACGATCGACTCGGCCCAGAAGAGGACGATCACCAGTCGCGAGTAGACGTGGTCGCGGAAGACGAAGGTCATGATCGCGACCAGGACCAGCACGCCGAGCGTGGAGGCCTTGGCGACGTCGAGCCATTCCGAGACGCGCGACCCGAGGCGGTTGGGTCGATACAGATCGAACGCGCGGAACGCGAACCCCCACACGAGGAGGATAGGCAGGAGCTGGAGCGCGTAGCCGACAAAGGGCGGGATGTCGTTCACCGGGACGACGTGGAAGCGCACGGTGTATGCGGCCACCCAGCACGACGCGATGAGCACGAGGTCGGCGGCCAGCGTCAGGTGCTCGAAGAGCCGCGAGTGGGCCTTCAGCACCGGCGGCCCTCCCGGCGCTCGGTCCAGCGGTGCCTGATGTAGTCGGAGAGGCGCTGCTTGAAGACCGGCCGATCGAAGGCCTCGGCTCGCGCCCGCAGGGCTTTCGGGTCGAACTGGTCGGCCGCGCCCTCGAACGTCAGGATCGCCCGCGCCAGCGCGTCGGCCGACTGCTCCGAGAAGAACACGGCCGTCGGTGCCGCGTCGGACGCGCCGAGCGCCACCATCGTCTCGAGCGCGCCGCCCGCCGCCAGGGCGATCGTCGGCCGGCCGGCGGCCGCGGCTTCCAGCGGCACGATCCCGAAATCCTCGACCGCTGGAAAGAGGAGCGCGCGGCAGCGCGCGTAGAGCCCGGCGACCTCGGCATCGGAACGCCAGCCGAGAAAGCTCACCGTCGGCCCGGCGAGGGCGCGCAGCCGGGCTTCCTCCGGGCCGGTGCCGACGACGAGAAGACGGCGGCCGAGACGCGTGGCCGCCGCGACGGCGAGGTCGACGCGCTTGTACGGCACCAGCGCTCCCACGACGAGATAGTAGTCGCCGCCTCCGTCCGCGATCTCGAAGCGCTGGACGTCGACCGGCGGGTACATCACGTCCGACGGCCGGTCGTAGGCGCGGCGAATCCGGTCGGCGATGTGCTTCGAGATCGCGACGAAGTGGCTCACACCCGTGGTCCGCCGGTCCCAGCGCCTGAGAGCCGCCGCCAGCGGAGGCATGGCAAGCCGCATCGTCAGCCCGCGACCCCGCGCGAAGTAGTCGTCGTAGAGGTCCCAGACGTAGCGCATCGGAGAAAAGCAGTAGCACAGGTGGAGGGCCCCCGCCGCCGCCCGCGCGCCCTTCGCGACGCAGTGGCTCATCGATACCACGAGGTCGTAGCTCGACAGGTCGAAGCGGCCGATCGCCAGCGGAAACAGGGGCAGGTAGTGACGGTAGCGGGTGGTCGCCCCGGGCAGGCGCTGGACAAACGAGGTGGCGATGCGCCGGTTCTCGATGACGGGGCTCACGCTACCCGGAACGTGCAGGAGCGTGAAGAGCGGCGCTCCCGGGAAAAGCTCGCAGAGCACCTCGAGGCAGCGCTCACCGCCCCGCATCCCGGTGAGCCAGTCGTGGACCAGGGCGACGCGCGCGCCCGGCACCGGACCGGCTCCCGTTACTGCGGGCGAGACTTGGTTCGCCGTCGCCAATACTCGAGGAGGTCTGCGAGCGTCTGCTCGAGCGGGATCACGCCGTACCATCCCAGCGTCCGCTCGATCTTCTCCCGACTGCCGCGCAGCACCGGGACGTCGGACGGCCGGAGCCGCGCCGGGTCCTGGCGAACTTCGATGTGTGAGAGCGTCGACCGCTCGAGCAGGAAATTCAGCATCCGCTCGATCGACCACTCGACGCCGGAGCAGAGGTTGTACACCTCGCCCGGCGTGCCCCGCTCGAGCAAGAGCCAGTAGCCGCCCACGATGTCGCGGACGTCGGAGAAATCGCGCGTCGGCTTGAGGTCGCCGACGTGCACGACCGGCTCCCGCAGCCCCGCCTCCATCTCGGCGATCTGCTTCGCGAAGTTCGAGGTGGCGAAAGTTTCTCCTCGACGGGGCCCGGTGTGGTTAAACGCGCGCGCCCGCACGATGTGCATCCCGTAGCTCTTGAAGTACTGCCAGCCCATCAGATCCTGCGTCACCTTGCTCACCGCGTACGGCGAGAGCGGGCGCAGCGGGTTCGTCTCCCGGATCGGCAGCTCGTCGGCGTGGACGAGCCCGTATTCCTCGCTCGAGCCGATCACCAGGAAGCGCGCCGACGAGCCGAGCTGTCGCATCGCCTCGAAGAGGTTCATCTGGCAAATGGCGTTGGTCCACAGGGTCTCTGACGGCGTGTTCCAGGAGGCCGCCACGAAGCTCTGCGCCGCCAGGTGAATGATGTAGTCGGGCCGCGCCTGCTCGAGGAGCCCGCGCACGGAGAGCACATCGCGCAGGTCGCACTCGACCAGGCTGACCCGCTCGCGCAGGTGCTCGATGTGCTCGGTCTTGCTCCGCCAGCGAAGCGCCCCGATCACGTCGGCCCCCCGCTCGAGTGCGAACTCGGTGAGGTGGCTGCCCACGAAACCGGTGATTCCAGTGATCAGAACGCGCATGGATCGTATCCTACACCAGTCCCCACACTCGTGATAACTCGGTGGCTCACGGGTGGGACGGCGGCGTGATCGCGGCGGGCGAGCTTCCGCGGAGGATCGCCCGCCGGAGTGCCCGGCGGAGCGCGAGGGGCAGCGCCAGGGCACAGAGTGGTTTGGCCAGAAAAACTGCGCACCAGGGGGCGTAGGTCCCGCTCCGGAGCGCCTTCAGCTTCGCCGCCACCTCGTCGTGGATCCGCGTGGTGTCGCGGGCGCTCGAGAGCTGTCCCGGCGCGAGCCGCCGGAGCACGAGAGGCTCGTCGAGGCTCGCCAGCCGTGTCAGACGACTCATCCGGAGCCAGAGGTCGTAGTCCTGGGCGACGACGAACCGCTCGTCGTACCACCCGCTCGCGTCGAGCACGGTTCGTCTGAACATCATCGACGAGTGCGTGAAGGGGTTCGTCCGGATCAGGACGCGACGCAGGGCGCGATCGTCGCTCGGCGGCGTGATGGTCCGGAGAACCTCGCCGCTCGCCGAGATCTCGCGGCACGCCGTTCCCAGGAGCCCGACCTCGGGGTGGGCCCGCAGGAAGGCCACCTGGCGGGCGAATCGCTCGGGAAGGGCGACGTCGTCGCCGTCCATCCGCGCGATCAGCACGCCCCGCGCCACGCGGAGCCCGTGGTTCAACGCCGGCGTCTGGCCCAACTGGCGCTGGGTGATCACGCGAAGCCGCGGATCGTGAAGCTTTCGCAGAATCTCGGGCGTCGCGTCGACCGAGCCGTCGTCGACCACGACGAGCTCGAAGTCGGCGAACGTCTGCCCGAGGACGCTGTCGACGGCCTCGACCAGCCACGGCTCGGCGTTGTAGACCGCCATGACGACGGAGACCGCGGGCACCGCTCCGCTCCGCGGCAGACTCATCGCTTTTCCGCCACGAACAGGATCATGTGGCCGAAGGCCGCGAGCCCCGGACGTGTATAGAGGATGCGCCGCAGGGCACGGCCGGCGGCCGAGCGCTCCGTGGGTTGGACCGCCGCCGCCGGCGCGGGCGTTGCGGTGATCGCGCGGCGGCGGCGGACCATCCGGGCCAGACGCCGGAGCCAGGCCGCCGGAAGCCGGGCCGGGTCGTAGGGCGTCGCGCGCAGCACGCGAAAGCCGTTTTCTTCGATGAAGGCGCGCGCCTCCGTCCGGGTGAGCACGAACTGGTAGAACTGTCCGCCCGCTTCCCGGAGCTCCTGGTTTCGTCGCCGGATCCAGCGCGCGCCGAGCCGTCTCGCCCCGTTCACGTACGGCACCGAGAG
>QHSM01000294.1 GCA_003221595.1 Candidatus Rokuibacteriota bacterium
CGATCATGAGCGGCCGGATCACCCCGAACAGCAGGCCGGCGAGCGCCCAGGCGCCGAAGACGATGCCGGCGAGCGCGTACGGAAGCAGCAGCGCCCGGCGCCGGGCTTCGGTCGAGATTGGCCCACGGCCGTCGACGGGATCGAGGACCCGCGACCATCGACTGGCTGAGATCGAGACGAGTCCGACCAGGACGGCGAACCCCACGAGGAAGAACACGATGGCGCCCGCGAGATCGCCGGGTTGCGTGGGCGCGAGCTGGTCGACGAAGGTGAAGTACGTGAACGACACGATGGCGCCGATCAGGTTGGCCGGCACCAGCACCGCCATCTGCAGCCAGGCCGTCCAGCCACGGTCGCCCGCGCGCATCACCCGAGAGTCTACCGAAGAGGATCTTCCGCAGGCGTGATAGATTCCCCTCCGAGATGATCGGCGCCTCACCGCGACGCAAGGGGGACGAGCGGCTCCTGACGGGGAGCGGGCGTTTTCTCGACGACCTCGCGCGCGACGGGCTCCTGCATCTCGGCGTCGTCCGGAGCGCCGAGGCCCATGCGCGGCTCGTCGCCGTGGCCACCGACGCGGCCCGGCGCCTTCCCGGCGTCGTCCTCGCCTGGAGCGCCGCAGATCTCGGCGCGATCGCGCCAAACGTGCCGACCGCCTACGGCGGCTCTCAGAAGGGACGCCCGTGGGCGCAGCCCGTGCTAGCCAGGGACGTGGTCCGCCACGTCGGGGAGCCGGTGGCCGTCGTGGTGGCGGAGAGCCTCGCCCTCCTCGCCGACGCGCTCGACGCGGTGACCGTCGAGTACGCACCGCTGCCGCCCCTGGCGACGGCCGAAGCGTCGCTCGCGTCCGCTGCGCGGCTGCACGAGGGCTGGCCCGACAACACCGCGATCGTGGCCCGCGGCTCCGTCGGCGACGCGGAGTCGGCGATGGCCGGGGCGCATCTCGTCGTCCGCGAGCGGCTGCGGCACCCGCGTCTCAGCGCCGCGCCCATCGAGACGCGCGGTGCCGTCGCGTACCGCGATCGCGACACCGGCGCGCTCGTCGTGTCGTCGTCCACGCAGAGCCCGTACACGCTGCGCGATGTGGTCGCGGCCGCGCTCGGGCTGCCGGTCGAGGACGTCCGCGTCGTCATCCCCGACGTCGGCGGCGGCTTCGGCCCGAAGGGCCCGATCTATCCGGAGGAGGTCCTGGTGGCGGCGGCGGCCCACCGGCTCGGCCGGCCGGTCAAGTGGGTCGAGAACCGTCGCGAGAACCTCGCGAGCATGGGTCACGACCGCGAGCAGGCGCACGACGCGCGCATCGGGTTCACGCGCGACGGCGTCATCGTCGCCGTCGACGCCACGTTCCTCGCCGACGTCGGCGCCTATCCGCTCCAGGGCGACGGGTTGACCGCGAACACCGTCAACCATCTGCCGGGCCCCTACCGGGTGCCGCACTACCGCAACGTCGGCACGAGCGTGGTCACCACCAAGGCGCTCAACGCCGCCTATCGCGCCGCCGGGCGGCCCGAGGCCGTGTTCGTCATGGAGCGGCTCATGGACATCGGCGCGCGGAGGCTCGGGCTCGACCCGGCCGAGATCCGCCGGCGCAACTTCGTGCGGCCCGCCGAGATGCCCTATCGCCCCGGACTCACCTACAAGGACGGCGTGGCGGTCACCTACGACCCCGGCGATTTCCCCGCGGCCTTCGAGCGTGCGCTCGCGCTCCTGCCGTACGACGAGTGGCGGCGGCGCCAGAAGTCGCGCGCCGGCACCGCGCGCCGGATCGGCGTGGGCCTCGCCTGCTACGCGCAGGGAACGGGGCTCGGTCCCTACGAGGGCGCCACGGTGCGCGTCGACCCGAGCGGCAAGGTCTACGTGTACATCGGCGTCACCGCGCAGGGGCAAGGCCACGGGACCACGCTGGCCCAGATCGCCGCCGCGGAGCTCGGCGCCGCCTGGGAAGACGTCAACGTCGTGGCCGGTGACACAGCGCTGTTCCCGTACGGCATGGGCACCGGCGGCAGCCGCGTTGCCGCCAACTCCGGCCCCGCCGTGGCGCAGACCGCGCGCGAGGTGCGGGCCCGCGCGGCGAAGGTGGCCGCCGAGCTACTCGAGTGCGCGCCCGAGGACGTACGCATCGAGCAGAGCCGCGTGCACGTCGTCGGGATGCCGGAACGCCACGTGAGTCTTGGACGCGTCGCGCACGCCGCCGTGAAATCGAAGGCGCTCAAGGCGACCGGCGAGCCGGGGCTGCACGCGTGCACTTACTTCTATCCCGACACCGTCACCTGGGCCTTCGGTACCCAGGCCGCCGCGGTCGAGGTGGACGTGGAGACGTGCGAGATTCGCCTGCTCGCGTACGCGATCGTTCACGATCCGGGTCGCGCGATCAATCCCACGATCGTCGAGGCCCAGCTGCAGGGCGGCGCTGCGCAGGGCATCGGCGCCGGCCTCATGGAAGAAGTCGTGTACGACGGCGCCGGCCAGCTCCTGACGGCGAGCCTCATGGACTACGCGATCCCGAAGGCCGACCAGCTCCCGTCGCTCGCGGTGGCGCTCGACGAGCATCCCTCGACGATCAATCCGCTGGGCATCAAGGGCGTGGGCGAGAGCGGCGCGATCCCCGGCGCCGCCGCCATCGCGAACGCGGTCGAGGACGCCGTCGCGGACCTCGGCGTCGTCATTCGCGAGGTCCCGGTGACGCCCGCGCGCCTCTTCGCCCTGCTCGCCCGGTAGCAATCCACCGTCCCGTTCCGGGACGCGCTTTGCCACAGTGGCAGTGTCGAACAGGGTCCCGGTGCGTCGAAAGCCGCGAGATTTCGTACCTGACGATTGGCAGCAGCTTTGCGTTCTGGAGTCCTGCGCCATAACGGCCGAAGAGCGTCCAAGGGCAGATCGGAGGTGCAGAGTTGGCCAGATCAGGTCACGATTCCGAAGGCAGCAGCTATCAGGACTCCGCGGTCGTCAATTCGCTCCTCAAAAAGCTGCGACCCAACGATCGGTCGTTCGATCGATCGTTCCCTTCCGAGCGACCGTCGAGCGGGGGCGGCGCGCGGCCGCTGTCGAGCATCCGGTCGGTGCGGCCCGTGCGACCGGGAACCGTCTGGGGCTGCGTGAGTCTCGGCGTGCTCCTCGGACTCGCCCTGCCGGAATGGCCGTACGACCGCGCCTGCGGCTCGTGGCTGCTGCTCTACCTGAGCGCGGTCTCGCTCGTCATGATAGCGGGCCTGTGGGGCGCGCGCGTCTCGTGGCGGGGCCGGATCGGCTGGGCGCACATCCTGGCAGTGATCACGATCATCTGGGGTCTGGCTCTCACCGCGCACGAGGTGCTGCCGCGCGTCGGCTACGCGAAGACGCGGCTCGCCTGGCGCTGCCACGACCCCCACGCGGCGGCGCCGAGCGCGACTCCGGTCTCCGTCGCGACGCGACTGGTCGAGGTGGGAGCCGCCGACCTCGCGCGCTAGCGCTCGAATCCGACCCCCGCCCGCTCATTCCCGCGTCCTCGGGTCCAGGGCGTCGCGCACGGCGTCGCCCACGAAGTTCAATCCAACCACGGTGACGAACAGGGCCGCGCCGGGCCCGAACACGATCCACGGAGCCTGCTGCAGGTAACCGCGGCCGGCGTTGATCATGCTGCCCCAGGACGCCTGGGGCGGCTGGATACCGAGCCCGAGGAACGAGAGCGACGCCTCGGCGAGAATGGCGAAGGCGACGCTCAGCGAGGCCTGCACGATGATCGGGTTGATGGCGTTCGGAACCACGTGCCGCCACGCGACCCGCCAGCCGGACGCGCCCAGCGCCCGCGCCGCGTCCACGTAGTCGCGCGCCGTGATCGCGAGCACCTGGCCGCGCATGAGCCGCGCGAACGTGGGCGTGTAGACGACCCCGAGCGCCAGGAGCACGCCGACGAGGCCGGCGCCGAGCATCGCGCCGAGGGCCAGGGCCAGGACCAGCGGCGGAAACGACAGCACCGCGTCCATCAGGCGCATCACCAGCCCGTCGACGCGGCCCCCGCAGTAGCCCGCCACAATCCCGAGCAGGCTGCCGGACACCACCGCCAGGGCGACCGAGACGAGGCCCGCCAGCAGGGAGACGCGCGTGCCCCAGATGCGGGTCATAGGGCGCGACGAGCGGCGCCGCGAGGGCGACGAGCACCGCCAGCAGCATGACCCCGGCGCCGAAGGGCGCGAGCCGGGCCCGCGCCGCCCGTCGCAGGACCTTCCACCGGATGGCGGGGACCGGCGCCGGCCTCTCGAGGCCCGGACGGCGCTCAGCGAGATCGGATCCGGGGATCGATCCAGCCATAGAGCACGTCGACCACGAGGTTGCTCGCGATGAAGCCGAGGGCGATCAGCAGCACGACGCCCTGCACGAGCGGGTAGTCGCGCGCGAAGACCGCGTCGACCACGAGGCGCCCGACGCCGGGCAGCGCGAAGACGTACTCCGTGATGACCGCGCCGCCGATCAGCGTGCCGAGCTGGAGCCCGAGAATGGTGACGACGGGAATCAGCGCGTTCCGGAGGACGTGGCCCCAGACGACCCGCCACTCCGACAACCCCTTGGCGCGGGCGGTCCGCACGTAGTCCTCGGTCAGCGCCTCGAGCAGGCTCGAGCGCAGGGTGCGCGTGACCACTGCGGCGAGGGCGAGCCCCAGCGTGATCGCCGGCAGCGTGAGCGAGCGCAGGCCGTTCCACGGCTCCTCGAGCGGATCGGTGTAGCCGGAGATCGGCAGCCAGCGCAGCGTCACGCCGAAGAAGAAGATCAGGAGCAGGGCGAGCAGGAAGTTCGGCATGCAGATGCCGAACAGCGCGAACGTCGCGCCGGCGCGGTCGAGCGCCGTGTTGCGGCGGATCGCGGAGAGGATCCCGACGGGGAACGCGATCAGCACGGAGATCGTCATCGCGAAGAACGCCAGCTCGAGGCTCGGGCGGAGGCGGCGGCGCACGTTCTCGACGACGGGCTCGCCGTTGCGGATCGAGCGACCGAGGTCGCCCTGCAGGAGGCGCCCCATCCAGGCGGCGTACTGGACGTAGAGCGGCCGATCCAGCCCCAGCTCGCGCCGGAGGTTCTCCTTCACGGTCGCGTCGACCGACTCCGCCATCATGACGTCGATCGGATCGCCGGGGGTGAGGTGGAGCAGCAGGAACACCCCGAAGGTCACGAGCAGCAAGACCGGGGCGGTCGCCGCCAGCCGCCGCAGGACGAGACGGCCCATCACGCACGCGACCGCACGCTCAGCGACGCCCTACCGGAGCCACACGTCCTTGAAGCGCATCATCCCGTCGGGGATCGGCTCGTAGCCCTGAACGCGCGGGCTGAAGGCCTTGGGCTCGATGGGATGGACGATGAACACCATCGGCAGCTCTTCCTGGAGGAGCCGCGTCAGCTCGCTGAAGAGCTTCTTGCGCTCGGCCTGGTTCGACACCTCGCGCGACCGGTCGAGCACGGCGTCGATCTGCGGGTTGGAGATGCCCGACCAGTTGAGCGACGTGCCCTGCGTCGTCTTGTAGAACTGGTACGTGTTGCCGTCGGGGTCCGGGCGGCCGCTCCACTGATAGCTGATCATCTCGAAGTTCTTGCCGTTGCCGTCGGCCAGGAGCGTGGCGGAGTCGACCAGCTTGATCTTCATGGTGATGCCGGCCTCGCGGAGCTGCGCCTGGATGACCTCGGCTTCCTGCACGTTGATCGGGATGTTGTTGGTGGTCATCGTGAACGTGAAGCCGTTGGGCTGACCGCCCTCGGCCAGCTTCCCCTTCGCCTTGGCCAGATCGCGCTTGATCGGCGGGATGCTCCGGTCGTACGCCCAGCTCGTCGGCGGGATCGGGCCGTTGGCCGGCACGCCGACGTTGAGCCACACGCCCTTGACGATCTGCTCGAGGTCGAGCGAGGACGCGACCGCCTGGCGCAGCGCCTTCGTCTGGAAGGGCGGCCGCGTGTGGTTCAGCTGGTACGCGAAGTCGGCCAGCGAAGGCACGTCGACGACGACCACGTTCTTGTCGGCCTTCACCGCCGCCACGTCGCGCGGCTGGACGTAGTCCATCACGTCGATCTCGCCGGTCTGGAGACTTTGCAGCTTGACGGTGTCGTCCGGGATCGGGCGATAGCGGATGCGGTCGAGATACGGGCCGCCCGTCTTGTTCCAGTAGCTCTCGTTGCGCTTGACGAGGATATGGTCGTCCTTCACCCACTCGACGAACTCGAAGGGGCCGGTGCCGGCGCCCTTGGCGTTGCGCTCGAGCTCCGAACCGCGCTCCTGCGCGACCCTGGGCGAGACCATCATGCCCGCGCGATCGGTCAGCGTGGCGAGCAGCGCGGCGTCGGAACGCTTGAGATTCAGCTTGATCGTGTAGGCGTCGACCACGTCGACCGAGTCGATGCTGGCGACTTCTCCCTTGCG
>QHSM01000295.1 GCA_003221595.1 Candidatus Rokuibacteriota bacterium
CTCCAGATCGGCGCCTGGTTGGCCGGCTCCACGCCCGCGGATTTCTTCTCCGGCACCATCGACGAGGTTCGCGTCTTCAACCGTGCGCTGACTCAGGCCGAGATCGGGAACCTCATGAACACGCCAGTGACGCCATGACGGTCCACGACCCACCTCACCTTGCGCACGCGCGAACCACGATCACCTGGTTTCGATCGGGATGAACGTGTTCTAAGCGGGGGATCGAGCTCGTCGTCGCTTAGGCCATTCTTGTCTTGGCGTATCTGGCTACAGTGGGACACCGAATCAACAAAGAGGTTCCCATCTGGGGAATTCTGAAGGAAGCGGGCAGCGGCGTAGGTAAGCCGGACCGATTGGTTCCAGGTGGACGAAGCGATGGCGATAAGCAGCTGAACTGATGAGCAACTCGTTTCAGTGTCACTCGGAGTGTCACCAACGAGTCGTAGCCGTTCGCAATCCACCGCACTTCGACGCATCTGAGCCGTCTGCTTCTTGAGGCTTCAAGTGTATGAAAACATGCGCGTCGACCATGAACCGCACAGAGAACTTCTAATCCGAGGGTCGCAGGTTCGACTCCTGCCAGGCGCACCAAAACAACGGAGCAAGCGAGCTATCCAAGGGCCAGGAAGGAGCCTTCCTCATCGCGCTCGAAGCTGAGGATCTCTGCATGATGGTCCCGGAGAATGGCCGCGATCTCGTTGGTCGAGCAGTTACCTCGTCGGATCCAGATGACCTTCGGCGGGTGCCCGAGAAAGAAGCTCCGCTCGTGAAAATCGGCGTCCTTCGAGACAATCGTGAAGCGTTGCTGGACCGCGTACTGCCATACGGCATCGTCATCGGCAGCCTGAAGGCCGACCTCGCGGACGTGCGTTGAGCCCGGATGGAGATCGGCGAGGGTTGTAAGTAGACTCGGCGAGAGGTTCTGGTCGAGTAGCAGCCTCACGCGGGAGGGACGGACACGAACTTGCGCTCCCGATCGGCCGCGAAGGCGAGGCAGGCGCGGACGTCATCACGGGTCAGGTCGGGAAAGTCTCGCAGGATCTCGTCCTCGCTCATGCCGGAGGCGAGATAGTCCAAAACGTCGCTGACCGTAATCCGGAGGGCCCGAATGCAAGGCTTCCCGCCACGCTTGAGGGCTGGAACGTGATCCGTGAGCGCCAGTCCATAAAGCAAGGGTACGGCGGGCCGCCTTGCGACGTCAATCGAATCAGGCGAGGAGGCGCCCGCCGGCCGGCGTGATCCTCCAGACCGACCAGCGTCCGCTGCCCTCGATCTCACTCACGAAGATCCCGGTGGACCGCCCGCCGTTTCCGCTGCCGCCGGGGAGTACGTTCCTCACCTTCGGCAGCACGACCGGAAAAGTCAGGCGTACCGGGACAACTGCGCCGAGAACTTCTGATCCGAGGGTCGCAGGTTCGACTCCTGCCAGGCGCACCAACGAATCGGCGGTGTTCTGCCGCGCCCTGTCAATGGTCCTCAGGCGGAGCGAGGACCGCGGTCAGCCTGAGCCGCCATGCTTCGCCGTCGTCCAGGGTCATCGCCGATCGTTCGTCGACATTGACAGCGTGGCGCCTCGCCCACAGAATCGCCTCACGCGATGCCGCAAGGCAAGCACGTCGGAAGCACGGCCTTCGCCCTTGGGTGCTACCGCATCCAGCCGGACCACGCCGGACGCGGCGCATGAGCGACATCGGCCGGAACGACCCGTGTCCATGCGGTAGCGGCAAGAAATACAAGCGGTGCTGCCTCGCCAAGGATGCGCCCGCGCCGGGCGCGTGGACGACGGGGGAGCGGGATAGCGCCCTGGCGAGCCTGATGCGGTTCGCCCGGCGCGCCGAGCTCGATGGAGACCGCGCCGCCGCGGAGGTCACGTTCTGGGGCAAGCGCCTCGAGGGGATGACGCCGGCGGAGGCGCGCGAGGCGATGGACTTCGAGCAGAGCCGCGTCGGCTTCCACGAGTGGCTCGTCTTCGACTGCCCCCTCCACGGTGGCGGGACCATCGTCGAGCGGTTCCTCGCGCGTGCGGGCGGCGGCCTCCGGTCGGGTGAGCGCCGCTACCTCGAGCGCATGCGCCTCTCACACCTCCGACCCTACGAGGTCCAGGCCGTGCGGCGCGACGAGGGACTCGACCTCCTGGACCTGTGGGCGAACAAGCGCGTGCGAGTGTGCGAGCGCCTGGCCACCCGCCAGCTCGTCCAGTGGGACATCCTCGCCGCGCGGGTCATCCTCGGCCCCGAGGGCAACCCGGTCCTCGACGGCTCGCCGTACCTTTACCCGCCGCGCGGGAAGGAGCTGATCCTCCGCTTCCTGCGGCGGCTGGGCCGTTCGCTGCGTGGGAAGCTGCCCCGCGCCGACGAGGCCACGTTCTTCAAGAGCATCGGCATGGCGTTCCACGACCTGTGGCTCGAGCTGGTTGCCCGGCGGCCCCCGCCGACCTTGATGACCGCCGAGCGCGATGAGGTTGTGCTGTGCCGGGCTGTCTTCGACGTGCACGACCGCGCGGCCCTGGAGGCGGCGCTCGCGAATCACCCCGAGCTGGAGCACGAGGACGACGGCAGCTACGCCTGGCTCGCCGAGAAAGCCGACGAGGCCGGCTTCCGTCGCGGCTTCGGCACGTTCGTGTTCCAGAAGAGGCGCCTCGTGCTGGAGACTGTGTCGCGGCAGCGCGCCGAGCGCGGGCGCGCGCTGCTCGAAGCGGCGGCCGGCTCCGCGGTCGCGTACCGGGCCACCAGATCAGAGAGCGTTCAGCGGGCACTCGAACGTCCCGCGCGCCGGGCGCGTCCCGAGGACGACGTGCCGCCAGAAGCCGCCGCCGAGATCGTGCAGGCCTTCTATGAGCGCCACTACCGGGCTTGGCTCGATGAACCGCTGCCCGCCCTCGACGGCCGCACGCCGCGCGAGGCCGCTAACCTCAAGTCCGCCCGCCCCAAGGTCATCGCGCTCCTCAAGGACATGGAGAATCTCTCGGCCCGCGAGCGCCTGGAGGGCCGGCCAGCCTACGACTTCGGCTGGATGTGGGGCCAACTGGGGCTCGAGCGGTCCGGCTGAGGACGGCGCCAGCGGTGACCTTCCCTCAGAGATCGCCGGGGAGGGCGGGGGCCAAGCGTGACCGAAGAGCTGGAGGTTCTCACGATCGTCGCTGGACGGCTCGAGGCCGCCGGGATCGCGTACATGGTGACCGGATCGTTCGCAGCCAACTACTACGCGGTGCCACGCATGACGCGCGACATCGACCTCGTCGTGGAGCTGTCGGCCGGGGACGCCGACCGGTTCTGCGCTCTGTTCGAGGGCGACTTCTATCTCGACCGGGATGCGGTGCGCGCCGCAATCGCCAGCCGGGGCTCATTCAACCTGATCCACCTGACCCACGTGGTGAAGGTGGACTGCATCGTCCGCAAGGACAGCGAGTACCGTCGGACGGAGTTCGCGCGTCAGCGACGCGGCCCGATCGAAGGCCACGAGGTCGCCCTGGTCGCGCCCGAAGACTTGATCATCTCGAAGCTCGACTGGATGCGAGAGACGCGCTCGGAAGTCCAGCTCGCCGACGTGCGTAACCTCCTGAGGTCGGTGCCCGACCTCGACAAGCACTATCTGGAGCGTTGGTCCAGGCGCCTCGGGCTCGACGCGCTCTATCGGGAGGCGCTGGGTGACTGACACGCCGCCCGAGGTGATGCAGAGGTACCGGGCGATGCTCCTCGGGCGCTCGCCCGAGGAGCGCCTGAAGATGGGCTGCTCGATGGGCGCGACCGCGCGGAGCCTGGTCCGCGCTTCGGTACTGGCTCAGGACCCGTACGCGTCGCCGGCCGCGGTGCGCCGGGCTCTGTTCTTGCGCTTCTACGGGCACGAGTTCCAAGCGGTCGAGCGAGAGAGGATTCTGATGCGGCTGAGTCAAGCCGAACCTCGACCCGCCGGGTCGACGAAACGAGTCCCGGTGAATTGGGATGACCTCGAGATGGCGCTGACCTCAAATCACGGCGAGTGGACCTGCTATCTGGACCTGGAGAGCGGCGAGGTCCGGATGGTATCCATGGACCGCCTGGACGATGACGACGACGGGCCTTCGGATGGCGAGATCGACGCCGGGCTGTCCGCAGGACGCCTGATCCACGTCGAGCCGTTGGGCTCGAAGGTCGAGTATCGGTGGATGGCAGAGTTCACCGGGATGGTGCGCGATGTGCGGCTTCGCGACCGGCTGGAGGTCGCTCTCGACGGTCGCGGCGCCTTTCGCCGGTTCAAGAACGTCCTGCTCGATTTTCCCGCCGAGCGCGAGCGCTGGTTCGCGTTCCGG
>QHSM01000140.1 GCA_003221595.1 Candidatus Rokuibacteriota bacterium
GAGCTGAGACATCAGGCCGTCCGTGGCGAGGTTCACCGCCTCGTCGAAGCTCCGCTCGGACGTGTCGCTGGTCGCCGCCGGAGGAGGAGGTGGTGGTGGCGTCGGGGCGGCGCACCCGGCCACGATCAGGAGCACGACGGCGTAAGCCAATAGCCTGCGAATCGCCAGCGACCACGTGTCGATCATCGGCATTCCCTAGAAGTGTTGACGGCCGAAGAGCACACGTTCCTCAGAAGGGAATGCCGATGATCGACACGCGGTCGCTGGCGATTCGCAGGCTATCGGCTTACGCCATCGTGCTCTTGATCGTCGCCGGGTGCGCCGCTCCGACGCCACCTCCTCCTCCGCCTCCGGCGGCGACCAGCGACACATCCGAGCGGAGCTTCGACGAGGCGGTGAACCTCGCCACGGACGGCCTGATGTCTCAGCTCCAGCAACGGGCGGACCCTTTGGCCAAGGCGGAAGCCAAGCGCGGCGTGATGATCGACCCCATGGTCGACGCCGCGTCGGGCCAGCAGACCGGGGCGACGCGCTTGCTCGAGCAGCGGGTGGGGGAGCGGGTTCAGGGCAACTACCCACAGT
This sequence comes from Candidatus Rokuibacteriota bacterium, assembly GCA_003221595.1. GTDB lineage: Bacteria > Methylomirabilota > Methylomirabilia > Rokubacteriales > CSP1-6 > AR31. Next base: position 583 of record QHSM01000140.1, read on the forward strand.
TCGAGGTCATGCCCTTCCAGGTCGGCAACCTGAGCAAGGCCCAGTACCTCGTGACCGGAACGATGACGCGCATCGAGAGCGCGCAAACCGGGACCCGCCAGGTATTCCAGATCGACCTAGCGGCGACGGATCTGAAGACCGGGACGGTCGTGGCCCAGGCGTCGTCGCGCGCGCGTGACGAGGCGCTCGATAACAACCCGACCCCCTACTATCGCGACAGTCCGGTCCTGGTCAAAGACAAGGTGGTCGACGGCTACATCAACACCTCCAAGACGGCGCCCGGTCAGCCGGCGGACCCGGTTTACTTCGAGCGTGTCGCCACCGCGACCGTCATCAGCGAGGCCACCGCCGCCTACAACAACGAGAGCTACGCGGACGCCCTCACCCTCTACCGGAACGCGGAGTCGACGGCCTCGGGCGAACAGCTGCGCGTGCTCAACGGGATCTATCTTGCCTCGTGGAAGCTCGGTCGCACCGCCGAGGCGGAGGAAGCCTTCGGCAAGGTGGTCGCGCTGGGATTGAGCATCAACAACCTCGGCGTGAAGTTCCTGTTCAACCCCGGGTCGACCGACTTCTGGGGCGACGCGCAAGTCAGCGGGCCGTACGGTTTCTGGCTGCGGCAAATCGCGCGCCAGGCGGCGGCGACGAAGGTGTGCATGACCGTGATCGGCCATACCAGCCGGACCGGAACCGCGCAGTACAACGACCGCCTCTCGCAGCGGCGGGCGGCCTACATCAAGCAGCGCCTCGACAAGGAGGCGCCCGAGCTCACCCGGCGCACCCGGGCGTCGGGCATGGGCTTCCGGGAGAACCTCGTGGGCACGGGGACCGACGACGCGCGTGACGCGCTCGACCGTCGAGTCGAGTTCAAGATCACCGACTGCTGATGTCGAGCACCGTCCCGGCTCCGCCGGGGCGGTTGCGAGCGTCGGGGGGGTTGGGGGGCGCTCGGAGCCCCCCATGACACTAGACGGGCAGCAGCGGCTCGGTCCGGTCCGGCGGCAGATCGGTGTCGAACGAGTTGATCAGCAACGCCAGCAGACTGTAGTTGCCCATGACCAGGGCCAGCTCGACGACGCCCTGGCGCCCGAACTGCTCCAGCGCCGACTGAAACGCCCCGCGGCTGACGCGACGGGTCCGGAAGAATTCGCGGCCGTAGTTCACCACCGCCGCCTCGTCGAGCGCCAGGGCCGGGAGCTCCTTGCGGTCGCGTAACGCGTCGACGAGCTCACTGCGCACACCCGCCTTGCGCGCGGATCCGGCGTGCGCGTTCCAGATGTGCTGGCAATCCAGCTCGCGCGCGGTGACCAGCATGGCCAGCTCCTGGATCTTCTTCGACAGCGAGGATTCCTCGCGCAGATAGTGGTTCAGGAGCGTGGCCCACTGGTGCGCCTTCGGCACGTGGATCAGGACGGAGCCCGGGCCATAGCGGGGGACGGACCCGAGGCCTTTCACCATCTCGTCGAAGGTCGTTCGTTGCGCCTCGGGAACACTCTCTTTGGTCGCGATCGGCAGTCTGGCCACAGTTCTCTCCCAGTTCGCGCGATGAAGCCGCTCGTCTAGCCGGACAGCGTGTCGTAGTGGTGCGAGCTCGAGATCACGCCGTTCGCGTACAGCTTGGCGATCTCGTCCTTGGAATAGCCCAGGAGGCCGAGCACCTCTTCGTTGTGCTCGCCCACCTGGGGGGTGGAGCCCACGACCGCCGGCGTGCGGCTGAAGTGCCAGAAGTCGCCGGACACGGCGATCTTGCCGGCCAGGAAGTCAGGCACCTCGACCATCGCCCGCCGCTCCCAGGGGTGAGGGTCCCGAGCGGCCTGCGCGATCGTGTTCACGGGAGCCGCGACCACGTCGTGGCGTGTGAAGTGCGCGATGGCGTCCTTCATCGTCATCGCGCCCATCAGCCCGCGCATCGCATCGTTGATGACCTCGGCATGCTTGCCGCGCTCGCGGCGGGCGGTGAAGCGCGGGTCTTCCTGCCACTCGGGCTTCCCCAGCGCCGCGCACACGCGATGCCAGTGATGCTGATCGCCGGCGGCGATCAGGACCCAGCCGTCCTTGCAGGGGTACATGCCGCTGGGCGGCGCATCGGACTTGCCTCGCTGCGGCTCGGTTCCGGCGCCGTGGTAGGCGGTGATGGGGATCTCGGTCAGGCTGTAGCCGGAGTCCGCCAGGCAGACGTCGATGCACTGTCCCTCGCCCGAAATGCTCCGCTCGTGCAGCGCGGCCAGCGTGCCGATCGCCGAGTGCAGCGCGGTGGTGCGGTCGATGATGGGGACGCCGGCGCGCACCGGCGGCATGCCTTCTTCCCCGGTGACCATGGCGATGCCGGACATCGTCTGGCCGATGGGGTCGTAGCCGATCTGATCGCGATAGGGCCCGAATTGCCCGTACGCGGAGACGTTGACCATGATGATGCGCGGGTTCAGCGCCTTCAGTTCGTCGTAGCCGAAGCCCATCTCCTCGATGGTCCCCGGCCGGAAGTTCTGCACGAGCACGTCGGACACCTTGATGAGCTTGCGCAGGGCCGTCTTCGCGTCTTCCTTGCGCAGGTCCATGCTCACGCTCTTCTTGCCGCTGTTGTACTGAACCCAGTAGGCGCTCTGCTTGCCGACCCACGGCGAGTGATACCGGGTCTCCTCGCCGCCGATGCGCTCGATCTTGATGACCTCGGCGCCGAGGCGGGCGAGCACCTGAGCGCAGCGCGGTCCTGCCTGATGGCGCCCCAGGTCGATCACGCGGATTCCGTTCAGAGGCC
>QHSM01000141.1 GCA_003221595.1 Candidatus Rokuibacteriota bacterium
GGAGATGCAGCGCGATCGCACCCACATGGCCGTGGTCGTGGACGAGTACGGCGGCTCGACCGGCGTCGTGACGCTCGAGGACATCCTCGAGGAGATCGTCGGCGACATCCACGACGAGCACGAGCGGGCGCCGGCCGCCGCGGAGCGGCTGCCGGACGGGAGCTACCGGGTCGCCGCGCGCGCCAACATCGACGAGCTGAACGAGGCGTTCGACTGGACGCTGCCCAAGCGGGACTACGAGACGGTCGCCGGGCTCGTGCTCGCCACGCTTCACCGCATTCCCCGGCCGGGCGAGGTGTTCCAGGTGCCGGGCTATGCGATCACCGTGCTCGAGGCCGACACCCGGCGTGTCGTCACCGTGAAGATCGTGCCGGTCACCGGCACGAGCAATACAGGAGGATGAGCATGGCTGGAACGATGGTCGAGTTCGCGTCGAACGGCAGCAAGACGGCGGGCTTCCTGGCGACGCCGGCCGGCGGCAAGGGGCCGGGCGTCCTGGTGCTCCAGGAGTGGTGGGGTCTGGTCGGCCACATCAAGAACGTCTGTGAGCGCTTCGCCGCCGAGGGATTCACGGCGATCGCCCCCGACATGTACCACGGCAAGACCGCCAGCGAGCCGGACGGCGCGGGCAAGCTTTTCATGGCGCTCAACATTGCGCAGGCGGAGAAGGATCTGAGGGGCGCCGCGAGCCACCTCCTGGCGCACTCGTCGACGAAGACGATCGGCGCCGTGGGGTTCTGCATGGGCGGCCAGCTCGCGCTCTATGCCGCCACCCTCAACCCGTCGGTCGGCGCCTGTGTGAACTTCTACGGCATTCACCCGAACGTGAAGCCCGACTACTCGAAGCTATCCGGACCGGTCCTGGGCCTCTTCGCGGAGAAGGACGGCTTCGTGACCCCGCAGGTGGCCAAGGACACGGACGCCGCGATCAAGAAGGCCGGCAAGCAGTCGGAGTTCCACATCTATCCGGCCCTGGATCATGGGTTCTTCAACGACGACCGACCCGACGTCTACAGTAAGGCGGGGGCGACCGACGCCTGGCGGCGTACGCTCGCCTTCTTCCGCCAGCACGTGAAATAGCGGCGAGCCGGCTAGGCGGAGGCGGCGGCTTTCTCCTTCCGCCTCCGTCGGCCGGTGGCTCCGGCTTCGCCCCGGGGCGCCCGTTCCTTCTTCTCGTCCTTCTTGGCCTTGCCCGGCGTCGTGTCGGGGCGGTCGACCAGCTCGAGGAAGACCACGGGTGCCCCGTCGCCGGGGCGCTGCCCGGCCTTGATGATCCGGGTGTAGCCGCCGTGGCGATCGGCGAAGCGCGCGGCGATCGTGTCGAAGAGCCGGCCCACCACCTCGGTGTCCGGGACCATCGACAGGACCTGGCGACGCGCGTGGAGGCTCTCGCGCTTGGCCAGCGTCACCATGTGATCGGCGAGGCCGCGCACCGCCTTGGCCTTCGCCTCGGTGGTCATGATGCGCTCGTGCCGGAACAGCGCGACGAGGAGATTGCGGAACAGCGCCCAGCGGTGCTGCGTGAGGCGGCCGAGCTTGTAGCCGTCGTTGCGATGCCTCATCGCACGACTCCTCCCCGTCCCATGGCGCCCAGGACGTTCGGATCGATTCGCATGCCGAGCGACAGGCCGAGCGCCGCCAGCGCCGTCTTGATCTCGTCGATCGACTTCTCGCCGAGGTTCTTCACGTGCTCGAGGTCGGCCTCGTTCTTCTGGACCAGGTCGACGACCAGGTTCAGCTCGGCGTTCTTCAGCGCGTTGATGGCGCGCGCCGGCAGCGCCAGCTCCTCGAGGGTCTTGGCCAGCGCGTCGCGCAGGAAGGCCTCGCCGCCCTCGGCCTCGGCCTCCTCGTCCTCGCGCGGCACCCCCGCCGCCAGCGGATGGAAGTGGTCCTTGAGGTAGGTGGAGGCGCGCGCGAACGCGTCGTCGGGGCTCACCGAGCCGTTGGTCCAGACCTCGACGACGAGCTTCTCGTAGTCGGTGATCTTTCCGAGCCGCGACATCTCGACGTTGTACACCACCCGCGTGATGGGCGAGTACGCGGCGTCGAGCCCCAGCGCCCCCGCCGGGACGGGGGTGGTCGCGCGGTCGATCGCCTCGTAGCCGCGGCCCATGCCGACGCCGAGCTCGATCGTGACCCGCGTGGCGGACTCGAGGGTGAACAGATGGATCTCCGGGTTCACGACTTCGACGTCCGTCTCCGGAACGTCCGCGCCCGTCACGGTTTTCGGTCCGGTCACCTCCATCCGGAGAACCTTGGGCTCTCCCGACGGGACCTGGATCGCGAGCTTCTTCAGATTGAGCAGGACGTCGACCGTGCTCTCCGTGACGCCTGGAATCTTCGTCTCAGCGCTCCGGACACCGTCGATCCGCACCCACGACACGGCCGCGCCGGGCACGACGGCCAGCAGCGTGCGCCGGAGCGAGTTCCCGACGGTGAGCGCGTAGCCCTTCTCGAAGGGCTCCGCGACGAGCCGGCCGTACCGGTCGCTCAGAATCTCCCATTCGATCTTCTTCGGCTTCTGAAATGGAATCCGTGGCATACCCTTCCTTACTTGCTGTACAGCTCCACGATGAGCTGCTCGGCGACCGGGATCTGGATGTCGTCGCGCAACGGCAGGCTCCGGACGACGCCCTTCTTCTCATTCGTGTCGAGGTCGAGCCACTGCGGCACCTGACCGCGACCCGCATTGACGTTGTCGTCGATCCGCGCTTGAAGCTTTGACGTGGGCCGGAGCTGGACCGCGTCGCCGACCTTCACGAGGAACGACGGGATCGACACCTTCCGGCCGTTCACCTGGAAGTGACCGTGCGCCACCATCTGCCGCCCTTCCCGGCGCGACGCCGCGAAGCCGAGCCGGTGCACCACGTTGTCGAGGCGCAGCTCGAGGAGCCGGAGCAGGTTCTCGCCGGTCACGCCCCTCTCGGCCTCGGCCCACTGGAAGTACTTGCGGAACTGACTCTCGAGCACGCCGTAGATCCGCTTGGCCTTCTGCTTCTCGCGGAGCTGGACGCCGAAGGCGGTGAGCTTGCCGCGGTTGAGGCCGTGCTGGCCCGGCGGATAGTTGCGGCGCTCGATCGCGCACTTGTCGGTGAAGCAGCGGGCGCCCTTCAAGAAGAGCTTCATGCCTTCGCGGCGGCACAGCCGGCACTTCGCGTCGCGATACCGTGCCATCGGCGCCCCCTACACCCGGCGCCGCTTGGGCGGGCGGCAGCCGTCGTGCGGAATCGGCGTCACGTCACGGATCGCGGTGATCTCGAGGCCGGCCGCCTGGAGCGAGCGAATGGCCGCCTCGCGGCCGGCCCCGGGACCGCGCACGAACACCTCGATCTGCTTGAGCCCGTACTCCATCGCCTTGCGGGCGGCGAGCTCGGAGGCGGTCTGCGCGGCGAAGGGCGTGCTCTTGCGCGAGCCCTTGAACCCGGCGCTCCCGGCGCTCGACCAGGACACGACGTTCCCCATGCGGTCGGTGAGCGTGACGATCGTGTTGTTGAACGTCGCCTGGATGTGAGCGATGCCGGTGCGGACCTCGCGCCGCTCGCGCTTCTTGCCGCCCTTTTTCCGTGGTGCCGGTTTCGCTTCTTCGGCCATGCCTTACGCTCCTGCTTTCTTCGCCGCCGCCGGCGCGGCCGCCGGCGCCGATGGCGCCGCGGTCACTTTCTTCTTGATCATCACGCCACGCTTCGGCCCCTTCCGCGTCCGGGCGTTCGTGTGCGTGCGCTGGCCGCGGACCGGGAGCCCGCGCCGATGCCGGATGCCGCGATACGCGCCGATGTCCATGAGCCGCTTCACGTTCATCGACACCTCGCGGCGCAGGTCACCCTCGACCTTGAGCTCGCGCTCGATGAGCTCGCGGATCCGGTTCACCTCGTCGTCCGACCACGCCTTCACCCGCTTGCTCGGATCGACGTTGGCCCGGAGCAGGATCCGCCGCCCGGTGGAGCGTCCGAGACCGTAGATGTACGTGACCGCGACTTCGCCCCGCTTCTCTCTCGGCAGATCGACGCCCGCCACTCTCGCCATAGTTCCCTCCGCCCTAGCCCTGTCGCGCCTTGTGCCGCGGGTTCTTGCAGATGATCCGCGTCACGCCGCGACGCTTCACGATCTTGCAGTGCTCGCAGCGCACCTTGATCGACGGCCGTACCTTCATCGCTCCTTCGTCCTCGCCGGTTCCTTACTTGAACCGATAGGTGATTCGGCCGCGGGTGAGGTCGTATGGTGACAGCTCGACCTTCACGCGGTCGCCGGGCAGGATGCGGATGAAGTTCATCCGCATCTTGCCGCTGACATGCGCGAGCACCTTGTGCC
>QHSM01000142.1 GCA_003221595.1 Candidatus Rokuibacteriota bacterium
GGGCTGGCCGATCGCGCCGAGCGCCGCGACACCGATCGCCATGGCGACGGCGCCGCCCGCCACCACGGCGCGCGGCCCCCAGCGCGCGTACAGGTCGCCGATCGACGCCGTCAGCAGCGCGCCGGCCAGGTAGTACATCGTGACGGGCGCGGAGACCATCGAGGCCGACCAGCCGTGCAGGCGCTGGAGCATCGCGACGTACACGCTGAGCCCGTAGAAGCCGAGGCCGAAGCTGAACAGCGCCATCACGGAGGTCGCGCCGACGACGTTCCAGCCGTAGAAGACTCGAGTCCGCATGCGCGGATGCTAGCGGCGCGTCGCGCTACGGTCTCGCCGTTTTCGGACGTCATCGTCGCGGCCGTCCGGCCGGCCGCGAGCGGCGTGCTAGGCTGACTTCCGCTGTGGGGCACGCTCTCGCGCTCGATCCGAAGACCTGTGATCGCGCACGACTGGCGCGAGACCCGAGCTTCGACGGCCGGTTCGTCACCGGTGTCCTGACCACGCGGATCTACTGCCGCCCGACCTGTCCGGTGAAGCCCGCCAAGTCGCGCAACGTCGTCTTCTTCCCGACGGCGGCCGCCGCCGAGCGCGCGGGGTTCCGTCCGTGCCTGCGGTGCCGCCCGGAAGCGGCCCCGGGGACACCGGCGTGGCGCGGCGCCGCCGCGAGCGTCACCCGCGCGCTGCGCCTCATCGCTCGCGGGTCGCTCGACGACAGCCGGACGGTCGAAGACCTCGCCGACGCGCTCGGGATGACGACGCGCCACCTGCGCCGGCTGTTCGTCCGGTACGCGGGCGCGTCACCGGCCGAGGTGGCGGCCACCATGCGGGTGCAGCGCGCCAAGCGGCTCGTCGACGAGAGCGCGATGCCGATGTCCGAGGTCGCGTTCGCCGCCGGATTCGGGAGTATCCGGCGATTCAACGCGGCGTTTCGCGCCGTGTACGGCAGACCGCCGACCGCGGTGCGACGGACTACGCGAGGGCGCTAGCCCCCGTAGAACACCTTGTCGCCGAGATCCTTCAGCCAGAGCGTCGCGTCGTCGGCCCGGCCGTCCGGCGTCTTCGAGAGCCCGACCTCGACCACCTTGCCGACGAAGATCGAGTGATCGCCCTTCTCGACCGTCGCCTCCAGCGTGCATTCGATGAACGCCGGCGTGCTCGAGAGGATCGGCGCCCCCGTGGTGCCCGGGCGGAACGGCTCGCCGGAGATCGTGTCGCCCTTGCGCTCGGCGGGCTTGAAGAACGTGAAGGCCAGGGCCTGCTGCCCCTTGCCGAGCACGTTCAGCGCGAAGGCCTTGGTGTCCTTGATCAGCGCGTGGGCGTGCGAGTCGGTCTTGACCCCGACCGCGACCAGCGGCGGCTCGAACGAGGCCTGGGTCACCCAGTTGACGGTGCCCGCGGCGACCTGGCCGTCCTTGCCGGCGGCGGTCAGGACGTACAGGCCGTACGGGATCATCCGGAGCGTGGTCTTCTTGGCGTTCGCATCCATCGGTTAGCCCTCCCGCCCGGGAGGATACGGCGGACGCGGGCCACGGTCCAGACGTCGACGGTTTTGCGCATCCGGAGGCCTTTCGCGTACCATCGCCCCGAACCGCGAACGCGGTCAGGAGGAGCCCATGCCGCTGACAGAGCTCAATCACTATTTCATCCGGGCCAACGACCTCGAGAAGACCAAGAGCTTCTACTGCGACGTGCTCGGCCTGGAGGTCATGCCCCGGCCGAGCTTCCCTTTCCCGGGCTACTGGCTCGGGGTTAACGGCAAGATCCAGGTGCACATGGGGCCGGACGGCATCGACAACGCCGAGCTCTACTATCTGGGGACGCCGAAGGGCGCGGTGACCGATCACGCCGGCGTGGTCGACCACATCGCGTTCCTGGCCACCGAGCCCGGGAACTTCATCCGCCGCTTCAAGGCGCGCGGGCTCGACTTCCAGCCGCGCTCGCTGCCGGAGTTCGACCTCTACCAGATCTTCATCAAGGATCCCAACGGCCTCACCATCGAGCTGAACTTCTTCGGCCTCAAGGACGTCACGGACTGGGGCGGCGCGGATTACTCCAAGATGCCGCAGGCGGTCCGTGCCGGCTCTGCGCGAGCGCGCCGCCGCGGCCGAGGCCGGGCGCGAGATGCCGAAGGAGACGCTCGCGGACCTTCACCGGACGGGGCTCTTTCGCTTTCACCAGCCGCGGCGCTGGGGCGGCATGGAGCTCGACTTCGTGGCGCTGTTCGACGTCCCGGCCGAGGTCGCCCGGGGCTGCGCCTCGGCCGGCTGGAACGTCGCGAACCTCAGCGTGCACCACTGGATGCTGGCGCTCTACGACGAGCGAGCCCAGGACGAGGTGTGGAGCAAGAACCCCGATGCGCTGATCGCCTCGGGCATCGCCTACCCACAGGGCAGCGGCCGCCGGGTCGACGGCGGCTTCGTCGTCGGCGGATTCTGGAACTTCTCGAGCGGCGTCGACGCCTGCGACTGGAACATGCTGGCCGTCATGGTCCGCGACGGCGAGCGGGTCGTCGATCACCGGCTGTGCCTGGTGCCGCGGAGCGACTACGAGATCGTCGACGACTGGCACGTGCTCGGCATGCGCAGCACCGGATCCAAGTCCGTCCGCGCCCGCGAGGTCTTCGTCCCCGAGCACCGGGCGCTCTGCATGTACCTGGCGCGCGGCGGCAATCAGTTTCCGGGGGCGCGCGTCAACCCGAATCCGCTCTACCAGGTGCCGCTCTCGGCGCTGGGCTCCCACTGCCTGGCGGCGGCCGGCGTCGGCAACGCCCAGGCGGCGCTCGAGCTCACCGTCGAGGCGATCCGCGAGCGCAGCACCAACTACACCGGCGCGCGCATGCGCGATTTCCAGGCCGTGCAGCTTCGGGTCGGCCGCGCCGGCGCGATGGTCGACGCCGCCCGGCTCGTCATCCGCGCCGACTGTCTCGAGGCCGAACGGATCGCCCGCGCGGGCCGCGCGCCCGCGCTCGAGGAGAAGCTTCGCTTCAAGCGCAACGTCGCGTACGCGATGGAGCTCTGCACCGAGGCCGTCGACACGCTCCACTCGCTGGCGGGCGCCAACGGCATCTACGATCGCTACCCCATCCAGCGGCTCTTCCGTGACCAGCATGCCCTCGGGGGCCACATCGGTTTCAGCTGGGACGCGCAGGGCGGGCCGTGGGCGCTGGTTGCGCTCGGCGGGGAGTCCAGCTCGCCCACGATGTGATCGACATCATCCGCCCGCCGGGAGCAGGCCCGCCTGGCGAAGGACGGCGGCGTGATCCCAGTAGATCCGCTCACACGCGAGCTTGTCGCCGCGAAACTGCACGACCACCACGACGTCAATGGCGATCTTCTTCGCCGTCGGCGGGACGTTCGGCAAGAACCACGGCATCGCCTTACTGTGGGTGAACGTGAGGTGCAGCTCGTCCACGAGCTGTCCTTCTCCGACGACGCGATTTACCGGGGTCATCGCCAGGTCTTCGGGCCATGAGGGGATGAAGTCGTCCCGATAAAAGGCCCGCAACGCATCCTTCCCTCGCCCCCCGGTGTTCACCGGCATGTGGTTGACGTAGGCATCTTCAACCATGGTGGCCAGGGTCGCCTCGACGTCCTTGCTCTCGAACTCGCCCTTGAGGTGCTCCGCCCACAAGCGCTCGAGCTGTTGCGGGGAGAGATGTGCTTCTTCCGCTCGTTGCCGTCTCATTTCCCGGCCCTCACTTTTCTGTAGCTCCAGCAGGTCTTTCAGCGTCTTCAGATCGTGCTCGACCGCCGCCTTGTCTTTACCGAACTGCCCGTCGGACATCGCCGGCTGGCGGATCAGCGTAAACACGAACTCGCTGCCCTCCCCGTTGGGCACGACCCGCATGGGGTTGTGGACGGTCACGCCCGACTCTAGCGTGACGTCATGATCCATGACGCCGAACGAGTTGCGCTGTGCGAATCTCACCCTGACCTTGCCAAGTGGGGCGTCCGCGACCCACTCATCGCCGTCCCTCCTGACCTCGGAGCGCGCTAGCCCTCCGGCCCACCGCGGCAGGTTCCGCGGGTCGGAGGCAAACTCGTAGACCTCGGCCGGCCGGCGGGCGATGTAGACGCTGATGTGCTGGACCTCGTGCAAGGGACACCCCTCACAGGGTCGCGGTCGTCGCGGCATCCATGACGGCGTCCGGCGTGTCGGGGTTGATCGAGCAGTCCGGGCCCAGCAGGAGAAACCGTCCGCCCATCTCCGCGATGGCCCGGCGGCCGCGAGTCTCGACTTCCGCCGGGGGCAGGCCCGCGATCTCGGGCTTGGCGGGAAGCCCGCCCACGACGGCCCGCCCGGTGCGACGGTGGGCGTCGGCCAGCGACGGGTTACCGGGCATCGTGGCCCAGCTCAGCGCCGTCGCCGGATAGTCGGCGAACTCGTCGAAGAGGACGCTCGCGCCGCACACGTGAAGCATGTTGAAGGGCGCGCTCTCGACCCGCCCGAGAATGCGCAGGTCGTACGGCCGCTGGAAGCGGCGGCACTCGGCGGCAGTGGACAATTCCCGCGTGGCCATGTTGGTGGCGTAGAAGAGGCCGTCCGCGCCCGATTCCACGGCCGCGCGCGCGTACGACTCGAGCGTCACCGCCATCGCGTCGAGGGCATGGTCGACCGCCGTCGGGTCCGAGCGCACGAGCGCCACGGCCTGCGCGCGGCCACCCGTCAGCAGAAACGGCAAGATCATGAGCGGCGAGAACACCGTCCAGATGATCGGGGTGTCGGGGCCCACCGCCTTGCGGATCATCTCGAGCGCCTCGAGCTGCTCGCCGAGAGCGCCGAATCTAGCATCGGCCGGCTCGAGGCGACGGAGATCGGCCGCCGTCGTCAGCGGCGTTTCGGTCACCGTGTAGGACGCGGCCCGTTCCCGCGAGGGCGTGTAGCGAAACCCCCACATCTCGGCGAAGCACTGGGCGCGGCTCTGCGGCTTGAGGAAGTCCCAGTCGAACCGGCGCGCCAGCCGGAGCGTCTCGGCGGCGAGGGTGTCGGGCGAATTCTCCGTGGCGAAGTTGTGGAGCCACAGGCTCACCGGCACCCGATCCACCGGCGCGCCTCGCAGCGCCGCCATGACGCGCTCGCGCTTGGTCATGTCAGACTCCTCGACGTCGGCCGATCATAGTACAGTTGCGCGCCAGGGAGGGAGACCAGTCATGTACGAAGTCCTTGCGCTCAAGTACGGAGAGCGAGACACGACGAAATGCCAGTTCTTCTATCGCGAGTCCTCGCACGACAAGCTCACCCTCGACTACTTCGTCTGGCTGATCCTCGGCGGTCCTCAGCCGCTCCTGGTGGACACCGGATTTCGCGACGACGACGCGCGGGCGCGCGGTATCCGCAACTACGTGAGCCCCGCGGCCATGGTCGAGCGCGCGGGGGTCAAAGCCGCTGACGTACCGATCTCGCTCATCACGCATCTGCACTACGACCACTGGGCCGGCCACAGCCTGTTCCCGAACGCGGAGTTCTGGATCCAGGGCGAAGAAGTCGCGTTCTGGACCGGCCCGTTCGGCAGCACTCCGGCCTTCCGCGGCTCCGCCAACGTGGACGCCCTGGCGCGGCTGGTCACCCTGAACTACGCGAACAAGATCCGGATCGTCGAGGGCGACCACGAGGTGTGGCCCGGCATTCGCGTCCACAAGGTCGGCGGCCACACCGCGGGGCTCCAGATCGTCACCGTCGAGACCCGGCGCGGCACGGTCGTGCTCACCTCCGACGCCTCGCATTTCTACCACAACGTGGAGACCCGGCAGCCGGTCCAGATCATCACGAGCCTGCCCGAGATGCTCACGGCCTTCGAGACGATCGACCGGCTCGCGGGCTCCACGAAGCTCGTCG
>QHSM01000143.1 GCA_003221595.1 Candidatus Rokuibacteriota bacterium
ACCGTCGCGCTCGGCCTGTCCACCGCCGCCGCGCAGAGCCCGTCCTGGCGGCCGCCCACCGAGAGCCAGCGCTGTCCCTCGAAGTGGGGCGCCGTCGACGAGCGCGGCGCCGGTAACCACATGAAGCCCGCCTCCGTGCTCAAGGCCGCGCAGCTCATCCGCACCGGCGAGGTCATCGAGCTCGGCCAGGTCCTCAGCTCGTCCATGCCCATCTCCGCGACGCGCCAGTTCAACGTGCACACCAAGCGCACCTTCATG
>QHSM01000144.1 GCA_003221595.1 Candidatus Rokuibacteriota bacterium
TCGCAATCGCCGACCCGAGCGTTGCCCCTCGTGGACGAAGCGGAGGCCCGGCACGAAGAAGGCGAGCACGCCGGCCGCCTCGTGGACGGCCGGCGGAAAGGCGGCGGCGGCGCGCGGCTCGTCGTGGTTCTCCAGGAATCGCGCGGAGCGGCGCTGATACTCCGGGTCGGCGGTGAGGTGGCCGCGAACCGCGCGCGCGTCCTGGGCGTGCAGGTGATCGTAGAGCCGCTTGTCGTAGGTGTAGTCGAACCCCTGCTGCTGGAGCGTCCACTCCAGGTCCCAGTAGGCCTCGGCCATGAACAGGAAGCCCGGCTGCCGCCGGCGGACGTGCTCGGTGGCCGCCGGCCAGAACGGATCGTCGGTGGGCCGGGTCCCGTCGCTCGGCAGCGCGCGATCGCCCCAGGTGCGGGCGATGACGTCGGGCAGCACGAGCATCGCCATGTCGCAGCGAACGCCGTCGCACTGACCCGCGATGCTTTCGAGCACGCCGAGCATCGCCTGGCGCAGCCCGGCGTGGCGGTAGTTGACCTGGAGCGTGTCGGGCCAGCCCGGGAAATACGGATCGCGCCCGTGGGCGAGGACGAGGGGCCCGCGATCCGTGACGACGCGGCAGTAGTTCAAGGGCTCGCGCGCCAGATCGCCCTCGGCGCCGCGCACGTAGAACTCCGGATGCGCGCGCGCCCACGGATGATCGAGCGCGGTGTGATTGGGCACGAAGTCCAGCATGAGCCGGACGCCGCGGTCGGCGAGCCGCTTGCGGAAGCGCTCGAGCGCTCGCGGGCCGCCGAAGTCGCGGTTGACGACGTAATCGCGAATGGCGAACGGCGATCCGCACACGTCGTCGGCGGTGAAGTCGGGCAGGAGCTCGCGGTACTCCGCTTGCCATTCCGGTTGGTTCAGCGAGACCTGACGCCCGGCGTCGCCCGTCTGCCAGATGCCGAGCAGCCACACCCAGTGGAAGCCGTCGGCGGCGAGCTGATCGATCGACGCGTCGGAAACGTCCTCGAGCGTCGCCGGCCGCCCGAGCGTCGCGCCGAGCTCACGGAGCCAGGCCCGCGTGTTGATCTGGTAGAGCGCGGGATAGCGTGGCCCGGCCATCGCTCAGCTCGTCCGCGCGCTCGAAGCCCGTATGCCATCGGCCAGGGTGTGTCCGGCCAGCAGCTTCTCGGGGTCCAGGAGGCTCACGACGTGGAACAGCGGAGCGACGAGCCCCGTCCAGCCGGTCTGGTGGCTGGCGCCCAGGCCCGCCCCGCTGTCGCCGTGGAAGTACTCGTAGAAGAGAATCAGGTCGCGCCAGTGCGGATCGGACTGGAACTTTCCGGCGGTGCCGTGCACGGGGCGCGCGCCCTGGGCGTCGCGCAGGAAGCAGCGGGTGAGACGCGCGGCGATCTCGCGGGCCACCTCGAAGAGCGTCATGCGGTGGCCCGAGCCGGTCGGGCACTCCACCGTGAACTCGTTGCCGTAGAACGCGTAGAGGTTCACGAGCCCGCGGATGATGAGCACGTTCACCGGGAACCAGATGGGTCCGCGCCAGTTGGAGTTGCCGCCGAAGAGCCCGCTGGTGGACTCGGCCGGCTCGTACTCGACGCGATACACGTCGCGGCCCACGGAGAAGGTGTAGGGGTGGTCGCGATGGTGCCGCGAGAGCGCCCGGATGCCGAACGGGCTCAGGAACTCGCTCTCGTCCAGCAAGTAGCGCAAGACGCTGCGGAGCTTGTCGTCGTCGAGGAGCGCGAGCAATCGCCGGCCGCCGTGACCGACCCGAGTGGGCGACACGATCCCGGCCACCAGGGACGGATGCCGGCGGGTGAAGTCTCTGGCTCGCTGCATGAACAGCGTCAGCCGCTCGATGTCCGCCGGAAACACAGTCGACGCGCAGAGGGCCAGGAGGCCCACCATCGACCGGACCTTCAGCCGAACGGCCCGATCGCCCGGCAAGCGAAGGACGTCGTAGAAGAAGCCGTCCTCCAAGTCCCAGAGCTCGTCCTTGTGGGGCCCGACGCGGTCCATTGCGGCGGCGATCCAGAGGAAGTGCTCGTAGAACTTCGCCGCCATCTCCTGACGGACGGGGTCGTACAGCGCCAGCTCGAGGGCGATCTGCAGCATGGTCTGGCAGTAGAAGGCCATCCACGCCGTTCCGTCCGCTTGCTCGAGGTGTCCGCCGGTCGGCAGGGGAGCGCTGCGATCGAAGACGCCGATGTTGTCGAGGCCGAGGAAGCCACCCTCGAACACGTTGGCGCCGGACGGATCTTTGCGGTTCACCCACCAGGTGAAGTTGACGAGGAGCTTCTGGAAGATCGACTTG
>QHSM01000145.1 GCA_003221595.1 Candidatus Rokuibacteriota bacterium
CTCGACATACCTCGCTTCCGGGATGTGCTCAGCCAGGTAGCGCCCCGCTGCGACCGGTACCAGCGCATCACCCACGCGATGGAGGATTAGGGTCGGCACCCGAACCGAAGGCAGCAGGCGCCGGACGTCTAGCTCGTAATTGGCCCGCAGCAGGGCGAGAATGGAGCCGGGACTTGCCGAGGCCCGCTCGAGCTGGGCAACCCGTTGGACCATGGCTTTATCCCCGAGCGCGCTCGGCGCATTGACCGCGAGTACGATGCCTTCGCCCCAATGAGTTTCCGTTTCTCGAAGGAATTGCTCGTATAGCTCGCGGGGTACAGACCAAGGCTCGCTCTTCACCGACGCAAAGGTACCATACAGCACGAGGGCCGAGGTTCGCTCTGGGTAGGTGGCGGCGAACATCAGCGACATCGCGCCGCCTTCCGACCAGCCATAGATGGTTGCGCGATCGGAGCCGGCCGCATCCATCACCGCTCGAACGTCACTAATCCGCTCCTCGAGTGTTTGCTCGGCGACCCGATCGGAGAGCCCCTGGCCGCGCTTGTCGAAGACAATTACCCGGGAGAAGGCGGTGAGCCTTTTTAGCAGGTGCTCGTTGGAGGGCCATTCCCAGGTGAGTTCGACATGCGAGAGCATCCCCGGGATCAGCACGATATCGCGCGGGCCGTCGCCAAAAACCCTGTAGGCGATATGAACGTCGCCGCTCTTTGCGTACTTCGTCGCGGGCTGCAAAGACTTCCCCCGATCTATTGGGCGCTCAGCCCCAGCCATCCGCGCGCCTGCGCTTCCACCTGCTCCCGGTCCCAGAGCATCGGGTGGTACTCGCCGCGTCGCCACGGCGAAATCATATCGGCATAGTGGCGGCTACCTGGGTGGCCCGACTGCCCCGACGGCAACGTCGCCCGGCTGCGGTTGAAGTCAGCGAGGTCGATGATCTGCCGCCAGCTTGCGGTGAAGCTGTTCACATCGTAACCGTGATACGGGACGTAAGCCGCCTGCCAGATTGTGTTCGCGTCGCCCCCCATCGGCACCGCGCCGCGGTTAAAGATCCGGTCCAGGCCGCGCACCTCGCCCAAAGGGTGCTGGAAGTGCTGCTCGTGCAGCCGGCCCCATTGCCAGCGCGACACTTCGTCGCCCAGCCGTGAGCGCAATTCCCCGACCGCTGATTCGAGCGCCTTGATCGCCGGGCTGATGATCGGCCCGTGGCGCCTCACAAGCACCTCCTCGAGGCTGTAGGAGCGACAACCGTCGGAAGTTGTCATAACCCTCCGAAGTCGGACGTCGCCCCAAGCCCCGGCGCGGGGCGTATAATGCCCGAGCCGACGCGTCAAGACGCGGCGCGTTTCAAGTCCTGCAGGCCGTCCTGGACGCGGCAAGCGCGCCTCGAGCGAATTCGCAATCGACGTATCGTGCACGGCCGCCGAGGTCCCGATCGAGGGTTTGAACCAAAGGGCCGGGAACACGCGGGCCGGTTTCTCCCGATCGACGGGCAGCGTTCCGATCTTCTCCAGTTCCACGAGATCGCCCAGGAAGACGGCCTTCCGCCCTTCCGGGTGACCGGCGGAGAGCCCGCCGCGCGCGCCGTCCGCGACCACCTCGTAGCCGAGCTGCCGGAGCAGCGTCACGAGCTCGTCGAGGCAGCCGTGCACGTCGCCGATGATGTCGAACGGTCCGTGCTCGTGCTTCAGGTTGTTCCAGAGCGGCTGGCGCTCGACGCCGACGGCATCCACCTCCTCGGGGGAGGAGAGCACGAAGACGTGGCGGAAGCCCTCGCGCTCGAGGCCACGGAGCGACCGGCGGAGCTGCTGTCTCTGCTGACGAATGACGTAGGACCCGAAGTCCCGGTCCTCGCGACCGCGGTTCCGCTCCAGACAGAGGCGCTCGGGAAGGTCGAACACGATCGCGACCGGCAGGCAGTGGTAGCGTCGCGCGAGCGCGACGAGCGGCTGGCACGTTGGTCGCATCCACGACCACGAGACGCCCCGCGGCGAGCCGCTTGCCGGCGATGAAGTGCAGCACCTCGAAGGCGTCCTTGGTCGCGGCCTGGTCGTTCTCGAAGATCCCCATCTGGGTGGGCGCCCCCAACGCGGCGTCTTCCGGGCCCACCGGGAGGAAGCGCACGACCATGCCACAATTCTCCGATGACGTGACGGTCGGTCCTGGGATAGAAGTCATCGTCGACTCGGACGACGCCGAGCCGGCCGGCGTCCTGGTTCAGCAAAACCGATGAAATGGGCCAGCCGTCGCCCAGCGCGGGGGGCGGGCGCGGCTGCGGCACCTCAATGATCGGGCGGCACACGAGCCGGCTTGTTGTCGTGATCCGGTTCGGCGGATAGAGTGACGCACATGGCGGGCACCCGTCCGTGGCCGAAGCTGCGGGATGCTGCCTCCTCTCGCGATCGCCCGGTCGAGGAGCGCGCGCGCGCCGTCGAGCAGGCGTGTCGCGCGGCGATGCAGATGCTCGCTGGCTCGCCGGACCGGGTCGCTCGCCTCCGCCGGATCGACCCGGTTCCCCGGTCCACCCGCGCGCTGCTCCGTCGCCTCCGCGCCGCGCGCGATGGCTGAAGACAGGAGCGCCGCCGAGGTAGCCCGGGATCTCGCCGACGCACTCGAGCAGGGCGGCATCCCCTACGCCATCGGCGGCGCCATCGCGCTCGGGTTCTACGCCGCCCCACGGGCCACTGTCGACGTGGACGTGAACGTGTTCGTGTCGCCGGAACGCGAGCTCGCGCGCGCGCTCGACGCGCTGAGCGGGGCCGGATTCACCCCGGAGGACGATCCGGAGACGCTGTCGCGGCAGGCACGCGAGGAAGGACAGTTCCGGGGCACCGTGAGCGGGATGCGCGTCGACGTCTTCGTCCCCGCGATCCCCTACTATGCCGAGCTGGAAGGACGCCGGCGCCGGGTGGTGCTGCTCGGCAGGCCGCTCTCGATCCTCGCGCCCCACGACCTCGTGGTGCTGAAGATGATGTTCTTTCGCCGGAAGGATATGGCGGACGTCGAGGCCGTGCTGCGGGATCAAGGACCGGCGTTCGATCGTGAATGGGTCCGCCGCAAGCTGGCGGAGCTGGCCGGTGAGGGCGACGAACGTCTTCGCGCCTGGGACGAGCTCGTGAGAGACGTCGATCGGCCGTGACCGAGTCATGAAGCACTGGGACGGTCAGTCGCTGCGCCCGCGGAGCTGGATCAGCTCGGCTCCGAGATCGCCTCGAGGACCCCGACGGCTACAAGATCGGCTCCCACGGATCCGGACGTGCGCGATTGACGCATCCGGCTCTTCGGATCATGGGCTCACGGCACGACGATAGCTGGAGTGTCGGCGATAGCTGCGGGGAGCACATAGCGTTCCTCGAGCCGGTGAAACTCAGGCCAGGACAT
The DNA here is from genome assembly GCA_003221595.1 of Candidatus Rokuibacteriota bacterium. Classification (GTDB taxonomy): domain Bacteria; phylum Methylomirabilota; class Methylomirabilia; order Rokubacteriales; family CSP1-6; genus AR31. Next base: position 3,379 of record QHSM01000145.1, read on the forward strand.
GTGTGACCGTCCGCCTCGGCGATTCAACCACTTCCGCCACCGGCTGCACACTTCGTAGCGGAACCGCGTGATCGCCACCGAGTTCCCGGTGATCCCGTAGTAGCCGTAGTGGCCGCGGAGTTTCCGGGAGAGCACCGCGTGCTGCCAAGAGACCGGCGCGTGTCGATGCTGCTGACGATGGTCGCGACTGCGGGTCCATCGGGCGGCGGCAGCACAGGTCGCCTCGCCGTTGACTTCGATCCGGTGCGCCCGCTGAAGCCCCGTGAGGTAGGTCATGCTCGATCTCCTCTTACCTGCGACCGACGCACGCTCGCCGCCATCGCGTAGACCAGAATGAGCAGCCAGGCGACCGCGTTTCCCGCGGAGAGCGCCGGGCGCGCCGGGGCATGGACCAGACCGGCCACGACGGCGACCCCGCCGGCGATGCAGACGATGCCGGCGAGGCGTCCGACGATCCGGCCGCGCGCCGCCATTCCCACGCCGGCACACGCGTCCACGACCGCGAGAGCGAGATTCTTCCCGCGGCTGCCGATCGCGAGCAGGCCGAGGGCTCCGGCGCTGCCGGGCAGCGCCGCCGTGAGGTGGAGCTGCGTGGAGGTCTCGAGGACGTCGCCGGCGAGGGCGACGGCGACCGCGGCGAGGCCGATCCGCGCGGCGGCGCCGCCGCGCGCCCGCAGGAGCGCGACGAAGAAGCAGGCCACGTAAGCCAGCTCGAGGGCGAGTACTTAGTCGGTGAGAGCCTTTCGATCGCGGATATCGCGGTCGTCACGAGTTTCGTGCATCTTCGCCACGTCGACATCGCGCCTGACCCGAAGCGCTGGCCCAAGCTTCGAGGCTTCGCGGAGCG
>QHSM01000146.1 GCA_003221595.1 Candidatus Rokuibacteriota bacterium
GCTGCGTCGCCAGGCGACCTGACGGCCGGGCCGTCACCCGGCGTCGCGGGCGAGTCGCACGCCGTAGTCGGAGTAGCGCAGGTGAGGCGGCAGGGACGAGCGATGGGCGACCGGACTCCAGGGATCGGCATGACGCCAGGCGCCGCCGCGACTCACTCGCCGCGTTCCGGCCTGGGGACCCCGCGGGTTCCGCGTCGGCGAGCCCTGGTAGTAGGCCTCGTCGAACCAGTCGCTGCACCACTCGTGGCACACGCCTGAGAGATCGGTGAGCCCCAGCGGATTGGCCGGCGTCTCGCCGACGCGGGGCGGACGCTCGAACGTGAGGCCGGGGCTCGTGTCGCCCCACGGGTAGCGCGCATCGTCGAGACCGCCGCGCGCGGCTCGCTCCCACTCGGCCTCCGTGGGCAGCCGCGCCCCGGACCACGCCGCGAACGCCCGGGCCTCGGTCCACGAGAGGCCGACGACGGGCTGGCCCGGGTCGGCGTACGCGGGGTCGGACCAGTAGGGCGGCGGCGGAGCGCCCGTCGCCGCCAGATAGGCCGCGAAGTCCCCGTTGGTCACCGGCGTGCGGGCGATGAGGAACGCGTCCACCCAGACGACGTGCGCCGGGCGCTCGCACGGATGGCCCTGACTCCAGCCCATCCTGAACTCTCCAGCCGGGACGCGCGCGAAGTCCACGCCGTATAATAGGCGCTCCTCGACGGTCGTCTAGATGACGGTCGTCAATATGACGGTCGTCAATATAAGGAGAAGCCCATGAACGTCGCCCCGAGGATGGCCCGGCTGGGAACCGAGTCCGCGTTCGAAGTGCTGGCCCGCGCGAAGCAGCTCGAGCGGGCCGGCCGCCAGATCGTCCACCTGGAAATCGGCGAGCCGGACTTCGACACGCCCAAGCACATCAAGGACGCGGCGAAGCAGGCCCTCGACGCGGGGGCGACGCACTACGGCCCGGCCGCCGGCCTGCCGGAGCTTCGCGAGGCCATCGCCAAGCACGTCGCCGAGACGCGCGGCATCGCCGTCGCGCCCGAGGAAGTGGTCGTCACGCCGGGCGCCAAGCCGATCATGTTCTTCACGATCATGGCCATGATCGGCGAGGGCGACGAGGTCATCCATCCCAATCCCGGCTTCCCGATCTACGAGTCGGTCATCAACTTCGTCGGCGGCGTGCCCGTGCCGATCCCGCTGCGCGAGGAAAGCGGGTTCGGCTTCGACCTCGACCTGTTCGAGCGGCGAATCTCCGCGAAGACGAAGCTGATCGTCATCAACTCGCCCGAGAATCCGACCGGCGGCGTGCTCGACCGCGGGCAGCTCGAGAAGATCGCCGCGATCGCGGTCGAGCGGGACATTCCGGTGCTGACCGACGAGATCTACCGCCAGTTCCTCTACGAGGGCGAGTTCGCGTCGATCATGAACCTGCCGGGCATGCGCGCGCGCACGATCCTGCTCGACGGCTTCTCGAAGTCGTACGCGATGACGGGATGGCGCCTCGGCTACGGCGTGATGCCGGTGCCGCTGGCCGACCACGTCGCGCGGCTCATGGTGAACTCGAATTCCTGCACGGCCTCGTTCGTGCAGCTCGCCGGCATCGCGGCGCTCCAGGGAGATCAGACGCCGGTCGCCCGCATGGTGGCCGAGTTCAAGCGGCGCCGCGACCTGTTCGTGGACGGCCTCAACCGCCTGCCCGGCGTGCGCTGCGCGCTGCCGCGCGGCGCCTTCTACGTGTTCCCGAACGTCACGGGAACCGGCCGGTCGTCGGCCGAAGTCGCCGAGCGGCTCCTGACCGAGGCGGGCGTGGCCGCGCTGTCGGGCGCCGCCTTCGGCGCCCACGGCGAAGGCTACCTCCGGTTCTCGTACGCGAACTCGGAGGCGAACCTGCGTCTGGCCCTCGAGCGCATGCGCCCGGTGTTCGAGAGCTTCGCGAGAAAGTAACGCCCACCTCGTCGTGAGCCGCAACACTGTCGCCGACGTCGTCGTCGACGGCCTCAGGCGCGCCGGCACACCACGGCTCTTCGCCGTCACCGGGAGCGAGGCGCATCCGCTCTGCGCCGCGGCGCGCGCCGCCGCGCTTCCGCTGACGCTCGCGTCGACGGAGGCGGTCGCGTGCATCATGGCCGCCGTCGCCGGCGACCTCGCCGAGGCGCCGGGCGCGGCGCTGATCGAATCGCCGGGCGCCGCGGCGCGCGCCGCCGTCGAGCACGCTGCCGTGGACCGCGCGCCGCTGGTCGTGCTGACCGAGCGTCATCCCCACGCGATGCGCGCCGCCAAGGCGGCCCTCGGCGGCACGCCGGAGTCGGCCGCGCACTGGATCGCCCACGCGAGCCGGCTGGCGGCGACCGCGCCGCGGGGGCCGGTGCACCTGGATATCGCGCCGGACGTTCTGTGGCGGGCGGCGCTGCCTGTCGCAACCTCGTGCCGCCCGGATCCGCCGGCACCCGCCGATCCGCACGCGCTCGACGCGGCGGCACGGTTGCTCGCCGGCGCGTCACGTCCGCTGCTGCTCGCCGGATTGCACTGTCGTTCCGCCGCCGGCCAGCCCTGGGTGCGCGCCCTCGTGGAGGCGCTGCCGGCGCCCATGCTGGTGACCCTTCGCGGCAAGGGCGCGCTGCCGGATCCGCATCCGCTGATGCTGGGTGTTCTGGGGATCGAGATCGTCGACGAGCGCCTGCTGAAGCTCGCCGACCTCGTGGTGACGCTCGGGCTCGATGCGTCCGAGGCCGTGCCCGCATCGTGCCGCTCGACCGTGCCCGTGCTCGCGATCGGCCCGCCGCAAACGGCGGGCGACCCGGCGCCGGCCGTGGAAGTCGCTGGCGAGATCGGGGCCGTCCTCGAGGAGCTGGCGCCGAGGCTCCGGGATCGTGACCGGGCCGACTGGGACGTCGCCGAGCTCGACCGCCTCAAGCGCGCGCGCTCGACGGCGCGCCGTGGAGACGATGCCGAGCGGTCCACGCGCGACATCGTGCGCCTCGCCCGCGAGGCGCTGCCCGCCGGCACGATCGCCACGGTCGACGCCGGTCCGCATCGGGCCGACGTTGCCGAGGCGTGGCACGCCGTCGCGCCGCGCGAGCTCCTGGCGTCCAACGGCCTGGCCAGCGCCGGCTTCGCCCTACCGGCCGCGATCGCAGCGCATCTCGTCCATCCCGACCGGCGGATCGTCTGCTTCACCGGCGCCGACGAGCTCCAGGCGACGGCTTTGGATCTCGACACCGTTCGACGGCTCGGGGGCCCGATCGTCCTGGTCGTCTTCGGCGACGGCCCGTCGGGCGCACCCGATCCCACCGCGCTCGCTCAGAGCGTCCGGCTCTCGGCGGGCTCGACGGCCGGTGGCGCCCGGTTCGGCGAGGCGCTGCATCGCGCGATGCAGCAGGGGGGCCCGGCGCTGATCGCCGTGCGGCCTTGACGTTAGCCTCCGACTGTCTCATCTGCCAGGGGGGATCCATGGAGTCCCGGCTGTTTGGACCAGTCCTTTGCTGACGGCGACAACACCGTCCGCGGCGGTGCACGAGCGTAAAGGCGCGGACGGGCTACCGCACCCGCGCGCGCGGACGGCGCTGGCCTCAGCCGGGGTTGCGGTCGCCTACTATCTGGGAGCGCGACTAGGCCTGGCTCTCCAGGTTTCCTCGCTGCCGGTGTCGGTGTTTTGGCCGGCGAGCGCCATGCTCTTGGCGGTGTTCCTCACGACGGATCGACGGGTGTGGTGGATACTTTCGCTGGCGGTGATCCCCGCCCATCTGCGGAGCCACGGGCCGCTCAGCGTCCCTCCGCTCATCATGCTCGTCCAGTTCACCGGCAACGTCGGGCTAGCCCTGCTGGGTGCCATTGCCATCGGTCATCTCGTGGACGAGCCGCGGCGCTTCGACCGCCTGAGAACGATGACGTTGTTCATCCTCCTCGGGGGTATCGCCGCCCCGGTGCTGGTCAGCCTCGCCGTCGCCGCGTCGTTCACGCTGCTCGGATGGAGCCGCGACTTCTGGCTGACATGGCGCATGCGGTCACTGAGCAACGCGTTCGCCGCTCTGACGTGCACTCCCCTGATCGTGCTCGCCCTGAACGCGGCCGGCTCCCGGGCCGCTCGGGTGTCGCTGCGACGCGGAATCGAAGCGAGCGCCATCCTGTCCGGGCTGGTCGCGACGGGGACCATCCTGTTCGTGACGCCCACGCCAGCGTCGGGAAATTCCCCGGC
>QHSM01000147.1 GCA_003221595.1 Candidatus Rokuibacteriota bacterium
GAGCTCGGACTGGCGGCCGCGTATGCGAAGGTACTCCCCGTCCACGTCCACGGCGTCGCCCGTCGGCAGCCACCCGTCGGCGGTGAACGGGCTCGGAGCGTTCAGATAGCCGAGCATCGCCGACCGCGCTCGGATCTGGAGCATCCCATCGACGATCCGCGTCTCGAATCCATCGCCGCCCACCTTGACCCAGAGGGAGTCGGCGGACCTGGACTGCGCCCGGAGGATCCCGACTTCCGAGAGGCCGTATGTCTGCTGCAGCCGCACCCGGGGAAACAGCCGGTGGAACCGCTCCAGGGTGCTCGCGGGCATGACCTCGGTCCCGTACGTCACCACCTCCAGGCTGGAGAGGTCGTGGTGCCGATACGCCTCACTCGCCAGCAGCAGGTTGATGAAGGTGGGCGACGTGGGGAGGAGTTGCACCCGGTGCTTCTCGATGGCGGCGCAGACCAGATCGGGCGACCGGTTCGGGACCGTCACGACACAACCCGCGTTGGAGAGAACGTAGAGGAGCGTGTTCACGCCCCCGATGTGGTCGAAGAGCAGAAACGTGAGCGTGCGCAGCGAGTGCCGGGGAACCTTGAACTTCTCCAGGAGCGGAACGAAGTCGTGGATCGCCGCTTTGCTCGTCCCGGTGGAGCCAGACGAGAACAGGACGAGCCCGGGATGGCCCGCGCTTCGAACCCCCGCGATCAGCTCGTGCGTCGCCTCGACGCCGGTGTTTACCAGCTGCGCGCGATCGTCGCCAGAGATAGAGATCGTGGCTTCGACCTGAGCGATCTTGCGGAACTCGGGTTTCTTCGCCTCTACCGAGGGCGTCAGGGGGACGATGATGGCGCCCTCGTTCACCAGAGCCAGGAGGAGGGCGATCGCGGTCGGAGAAAAATCGGCCTCCAGGCTCACCACCGTGCCCGGCGCCAGCCTTCGGTCTCGCAGGAACCCGGTCCACGTCTCCACCGCGTCCACCAGCCATGCGTACGAGGATGTCTGGTCCAGCCAGACCACGGCCTCTTTGTCCGAGCTTCGCCGGAACACGTCGCGGAGAAAGTCGATGTGCATCACGCACCGGAGGCGTTCACCTGGTAGAGGCGAACGCTGGCCGAGGAGAAGGTCGGCTCGAGCCACGGCGGGACCCTTCCCTGCTTGAGATCCCTGAAGAAGGTTTGGTTGGCCAGGTCGGGCGCCGAGAGGTCGAACAGGTCGGGGAAGAACACGATGTAGGCGACCCCGTACTTCCTCACGACGCGCCGCGCTTCGTCCTCGGTCCAGACCGTCCGCGTGTACCACGGGCCGGGCAGCCCTACCACCGGCCGGTCCAGCACCGCTCCCGTGAGCTGCGGCATGTTGCCGAGGAGGGGGGTGCTCGGCGTGATCCGTTGGCTCAAGAAATCCCGGAGCGTGGCGGAGCCGAAGGGCTGGTGCAAGGCGCGATCGATGTAGCGGTACGGGCTCTCACGACGGACGTGCCGCAGGTCACCGAGGACGTTGACCTGCCCGGCGAGGAAGACGGCGAGGGCGCCCCAGCGCAGCGCCGTGGCCATCCCCTTCTGCCCTCGGCGCGGCGACACGGACCGGATCACGTCCAGGCCGTACGGTACCAGTAGGAGCACGAACGGGATCAGCGCCAGGAGGTAGCGGGTCTGCACCGTACCCGCCTCGTGGGCCGCCGCCGCCATCACGATGACGACGAGACTCCCCACCACGTAGAGCAGCGACAGGGCGGAGTGCGGGTCCGCTCCCGCCGCCCGCAACACGGACCAGTTGACCGTCAGGCGCAGGCCGGCCGCCAGACACACGAGAACGCTCACCACGAAGAGAACCAACAACCACTCCGCCAGGTCACCGCGCAGGAGTCCGGCCTTTGAGAATCCAAACACCTTGGTCAGCGCCCAGTACAGGCTCTGCAGAACCGCCAGCGCCGAGTTGCTCTCATCCGCGAGAAGGCCGCCCACGAACGTCCCCGCCAGCCGATAGTTCCGGGCGAAGACCACCAGGACGAATGCCGTCGGCGGACCGCCCACCAGGACCAGCTCCACGAGCGAGCGCGCGTCTCCCCGGCGAGCGGCCCGCAGGAGGAACAGCGCCCCCAGACTCGCGATGAAGATGAGCCCCGTGTAGCGGACGGCGAAGGCCAGCCCGGCGCACGTCCCCGCCAGGAGCAGCCACGCGTCCCTCTGCGCCGGGCGGCGTTCGCTCTGCCCGACGCAGGCCAGACTCAGAAGCGTGACGAGTGTGTAGCTCATCTCGCTGAGGCAGGCCAGGATGTTGAACCAGACGACGGGAAGGACGAGCCAGACTCCGCTCGCCCCGAGGCACTGGACCGCAGGGCGCCGGCCGGTCCTGAGGATCCGATAGATGACGAGAGGGATGATGGCGAAGCAAACCACGGAGACGAGAAAGGCCGCCCGCAGGGGCTCGACGCCGAGCAGGATGACGAGCGCGATGAGCATGGGGTAGCCCGGAGGCAGGTTGGTCTGCACCACAGGCAGGCTGCCGAGCCGATGGTGCTCCTCGGTCCAGACCAGGCTGGTCGCCGCCCCCTGCCCCGCCATCAGATTCCGGGCGATGCTGAGGTATTGGGCCGAGTCGGGCTGGAGGAATGCCCCGTCGAGCACGCTCACGAGGATCGCGGCGATCAGCCCCGCGAGGATGATCAGCACCGGCGGACCGGCGTCGGGCCGCGAGAGACAGGGTTCCCGCATCAGACGCCGCCCAGAAACAGGGTCTGACCCGTGACGAAGGCGCTTTCCTTCCTCAAGTAGAAATCGATCACGTTGGCCACATCCTCGACGGTCCCCAGACGCGCGATCGCCTGGCGGGACACGAGCCGCTCGATCTTCTCCCGTGGCACGGACCGGATCAGATCCGTCTCCACCGGCCCCGGTCCCACGGCGTTCACCGTGACGCCGAAGCCCGCCAGCTCTCTGGCCAGGACCTCGGTCAGGGACACGACCGCGGCCTTGGAGGCGACATAGATCGCCTCCCCCTCCAGCTTGAGCGGCACGGCCACCGTGGTGACATTGACGATGCGGCCGTACCCGGCCACCTTCATGAGCTTGGCCGCCTCGCGGCAAAAGAGGAACGTCCCGACGACGTTGGTATCGAGGACGGCGTTCACGGTGGAGAGCGGGGTGAGCAAGGAATGGTTCATCGAAGCGATGCCCGCATTGTTGATCAAGTGGTCGAGCCGGCCGTATTTCCTTCGCACGTCGGTGAAGATCCCTTTCACCGTCCGTTCGTCTGAGACATCGGCGACATAGTGCACGTAGCCATCCACGGCCCAGTCGGCGTTGCCTCGACTGCAGCCGACCACGCGGTGGCCAAGACGGACGTAGTGCTCGGCCAGGTATCGGCCGATCCCCTTGCGAGTGCCGGTGATCAAGGTGACCGGGGTATCCATCTCAGGCGGCAGCCCGGACCAGCGTGTCGGCATAATCGGCCAGCGCCCCGACGGTGCGGTAGGGGCTGGTCCGCTGCGACAGGGCTCGATCGTCGGCGAGGCTCACGCTGACACCCAGCTCGTCTTCGATGGCCTGTTCCACGGCCACGACGAGCGAGACCAGGGCCATGGAGTCCAGAAAGCCCTCGCGGCCGAACAGCGGCGTGTCGTCGTCGATGGTCGCCGGAAGCGCCACGCGACCATGCTCGCCGAACTCTCGGGCGGCCTTGACGATCAGGGACACGAGCTCCGGTTTCATCGGTCACCTCGTTCCGTTGGTGGTGGCTCGCGAGGAGGCCCATCGGCTGTGACGGAGCCGGGAGGCGCGGGGCTTCCGCACTGAAAGGTGGGACGACCGTGCCGCGGCTTCGGCGTGCTCGCCGACGGTGCGCACGGCGAATCGGTCGGACAGGACATCGAGGGCCCGGCCCACCAGTTCGAGCTTCCGCTCGCGGGGAAGATTCATCGCCGGAAAGAACGAGAGATCGCGCGCATCTTCGCAACCCAGGAAATCTAGCGGATGCAGGAGGATCGACGGCCCGGTCCCCGTCCACCGGCAGAGGCTGAGGGCCGTGCGAAAGTAGGGGACGGCCAGGCGCGGCGCGAGCGCGTTCACATACAGAAGATAGCTGACGTGGATCGGAATCCTGAAAATGGGCATCGTCGTCACCGGGATCTCGAGGATCTCACCGGCATCCGTTCGCCACCGATAAGGCTGGAGGGGCTGCAACCCCTCGGCGAAAGTGCCGAAGAGCACCTTGCGTTGCTCTCTTTGCTGTGGACTCAATTTGGTG
>QHSM01000148.1 GCA_003221595.1 Candidatus Rokuibacteriota bacterium
CGGCCCGGTCTAGAGTCCGGGCGGGGAAACAGCTCACGTGATCGAGGGGATCGAAGTCGCGGTCGATCGGGAGGCGGTGGTCGTCACGGCGCGCGAGCCGCTGACGGTCCTTTCCTCGGCGTTCGTGCGGGGCGGGCTCGCCGCGGCGCGCGCCATCGTGAACCTGCACGTGCCCAAGGATCTCCGGGAGGATCACGCGGACGGCCTGCTGCCACGCTTCACGGTCCGGCGAGCGATTCCCGGGCCGTGGGTCGGCCTTCTGACCTCCGCGTGGACCGAGCGGGCCGAGGT
>QHSM01000150.1 GCA_003221595.1 Candidatus Rokuibacteriota bacterium
GATTCGGTCGATAGGTACCTCGAGCGCGTGCCCGTCGTTCTGAATCCTGAGATCTCGAGGCTGTTCGTGCTCGTGCTGGCGCTGGCGATCGATCTTGTCTTCGGCGATCCTCCGAACCGATACCACCCGGTCGCCTGGATCGGCCGGCTCCTCGGCGCGGGACAGCGATGGCTTTGCCATGGCTCGCCGGCGCGGCTTCTGGCCGGCGGCGCGGTCGTCGCGATCGGGGTCGCCGGGCTCGCCGGGGCGGCCGGCGCCCTCGTCTCGGGGGTCGCGGCCGGACTCGGGACCGCCGGGCTTCTGCTCGACGCGCTCGCCCTCACGTATCTGCTCTCGCTTCGCGACCTGATCGGCGCGGCGCGCGCGGTCGCGCGCGACCTCGACCGCGGCGATCTGCCCGCGGCGCGTCAGGCGGTCGGGTACCACCTCGTGAGCCGGCCCACCGCCGCGCTCGACGAGAGCCAGGTCGCCTCGGCGGCCATCGAGTCCGTCGCCGAGAACCTGACCGACTCGCTCGTGGCGCCGGTGTGCTTCTTCCTCGCCGGCGGGCTCGTATGGGCGGCGGTCTATCGCGTGATCAACACCGCCGACTCGATGCTCGGGTTCCGCCGCGGGCAGCTCGAGTACTTCGGCAAGAGCTCCGCGCGGCTGGACGACCTGCTGAGCTTCATCCCGGCGCGGATCGCCGGGCTGAGCCTCGTGGCCGGAGCTGCCCTCGCCGGCGAGAGGGCGGGCGGGGCTCTGGCCGTCCTTCGACGCGATCGCCGGCGCACGCAGAGCCCCAATTCGGGATGGCCGATGGCCGCGATGGCTGGCGCGCTCGGCGTAGTCCTCGAGAAGCCCGCGGTCCATCGCCTCGGGGTGGGAGCCTCACCGCGCGCGACGGACATCGAGCGCGCGGTCAGGGTCGTTGGTGTCGCCGCCGCGGTGAGCGTCGTGCTCGCGGTGGCGGCGTTCGTGGCAGGGGTAACGGTTCTCCGGCCGGTCCGCTAGGGGCTCGGCGCCGACGCGGTCAGGACAGAAGCCCGCGCCTGATGGCCTCGACCGCCGCCTGCTTGCGATCGGAGGCGCCGAGCTTCTCGAGCGCCCGCTGGAGATACTTCTTCACCGTACCGACGCTCCAGCGCAG
>QHSM01000149.1 GCA_003221595.1 Candidatus Rokuibacteriota bacterium
GTCGTCGTCGCGGCGACAGGGCGCGGCGCGCCGCATCGCTTCGGGGGGCCCATCAGCGATTTCGGGTGGGTGGTCGCGCGCGCGGCGCGCGCCGCGCTGGATCCCGGGATTCGGCGCTGGCTGGACGAGCATCCATGACCCAGCGGCCTCCGTTCCTGACCTTGCTGGCCTCGCTGACCGCTCACGTCGCGGCGGTCGGGCTTCTGTTTCTGCTCACCTCCAACGAGCGGGCGGCGAGCGCGCTCGTCGTCGATCTGTCGGAGCTGGAATCTCCTTCGCAGAAACCGGGTCCGATGAGCGCCCCTGCGAGTGGCGCGCACCCGGCCGGCCGTGCGACGGCAGCGGGGAGCGCCCCGTCGCCGCCTGCAGCGCAGCCGTTGCGTCGCAGCGCGCGCGTCGAGACCGCGCCGCCGCCCGTCGCAGCGCCGGCGCCTTCGATTCCAGAGCCTCAGCCGCCGCGTGTGAGCGACGTCACCCCGGTAGCGCCCGAGCCTCGACCAAACGAGCCGCTAAACAGTCCAGCTGAACCAGTGGCTGAAGCGGCGCGCGTAGCGGCTCCAGTCGAGACGGCGCCGAGTGCCTCCGGCGGCGCCGCAGTCACCACGAATCCGCCCGCGAGCCCCGACCAGACGAGCCAGATTTCCGCGGGCGGCGTCGGTCGGGCGACGTCTGGGCCACGGGGAACGACGACTGGGTCCGGCGTCGCGCTCGCTCCCGTCGGGCCGTCCGGAAAGGGCGGCACCGGCGGGTCCGAGTACGGTCCGTACTACAGACAGATCAGACAGCGGATCCAGGAGACACTCGAGTACCCGGCCGCCGCGCGCCGACGCGGCATCACGGGCACCGTTCTGCTGGAGCTTCTCATCAAGCCGGACGGTGCGATCAGCGCCGTCGTGAAGGAATCGTCGTCTCATCGGGTGCTCGATGACGCCGCGCTGGAGACCGTGCGGAACCTTCCGCGCCAGCCGTTTCCCGCGGGCCTCGTGCCCCGGCAGCTGACCGTGCCGCTGCCTGTGATGTTCGATCTGAAGTAGTATGCTCACCGGCCAGACATCGGGGAGGTGGAGATGCCGGAAGAGAGCGCGCACACGGTCGAGCGCGGTCTGGACGGGGTCACGACCGAATATCGCGACGTAGTCGTCGCGGGAGACGGGGTCGAGCGCCTGCTCACCGAGCTCTTCACGGAGCACTGGGACAAGCTCACCGTCGGACCGCTGATCGAGGGTGCCGCCTACGAGATCCAGTTCGCCGCACGCCCGACGGTGACGATGCTCGACGGATACCTGACGGTCGACACCGGCGTCTGGCACTTCCACCTGTGCGTCAACGATCACCGCGGGGCGCCGAGCGGGGAGCTGGCGCGCGTCCGTCGAGTGGCGCGCGCCGCCTTTTTCCGAACCGAGGGCGACTCGTGCGCTCCGTCCACCTGGGGGCTCCGGCTCTGGAACGGGCGCGGCGAGCAGATGATCACGATCCTCTTCCCGAACGCGCATTGCGACGAGAACTGGCGGCGCCTCGCGGAACCCCGCTGGGAGAAGACGGCGCTCTGGCAGGAGCTCCGGCGGCGCTACGCCGGCGATTGAGCCGATGAGGCCGAGCGGCCTTATCGCGCTCTGCGCGATGCTGGCGCTCGGCGCGTCCGTCGCGGCGGCCGAGGAGAATCTCATCCCGACCGACCGCCCGAGTGTCTCCACCAGCACGGTCACGGTTCCTCCCGGCGCTCTGCAGATCGAGAGCGGGGTCGAGTACACGCGGTCCCGACTGAGCCAGGGTCAGAACGAGCAACAGTTCCTGGTCGACGTCCTCCTGAGAACGGGAATCACGAGCCGGCTCGAGGCCCGGCTCGACATGAACCCGCTGGTCTGGTTGAAGGACGCCGACACCAACATCGGCTTCG
>QHSM01000326.1 GCA_003221595.1 Candidatus Rokuibacteriota bacterium
ACGAGCGGGTCAACATGGTGACCCCGGCTCTCTTCGAGAAGTACCGGACCGCGCGCGACTACGCCGCGGCCGATGCGGCCGCCCTGGAGCAGGACGTTCGCTCCACCGGGTTCTATCGGGCGAAGTCTCGGTCGATCGTCGGAATGGCGAAGGCCCTCGTCGACAGGCATGGTGGGGAAGTGCCGCGCAGTCGCGAGTCGCTGACGGAGCTGCCGGGCGTGGGCCTCAAGACGGCGAACGTGATTCTGGGCAACGCGTTCGGCGAGCAGGCGATTGCGGTCGACACGCACGTGTTCCGGGTTTCTCAGAGGCTGGGCCTCGCGCGGTCGGAGGATCCCGACCAGATCCACGATCAGCTCCTCGACGTCCTACCGAAGACCGAGTTGACGCTGACGGCCCATCTTCTGCAGAGCCATGGGCGGCGCTGCTGCGCGGCGAAGAAGCCGCTCTGTCCCGCGTGTCCCGTGAAGACCCTCTGCCCGTGGCCCGGCAAGACCAAGATTCGTTGACACGCCCCGTCCTCTACCTTACAGTATGGCGTCGCGCGAATTGGTCCGTCTGGACGCCTATTTAGAGCCGTCAAGGGGAAGCTGATGCCGACGCCCGTTCCGAAGGTGACTGAGATCCAGCGCAAGTGGTTCGTCGTGGACGCCGAGGGGCAGGTGCTCGGGCGTCTCGCGAGCCGCATTGCGTCAATCTTGAGGGGAAAGCACAAGCCGACGTTCGTCACGCATCTCGACGTCGGTGACCACGTCGTGGTGGTGAACGCCGCGAAGGTTCATTTGACTGGACGCAAGATGCACGACAAGCAGTACCGCTGGCATTCCGGCTACATCGGAGGCCTGCGCGAGGTCCGCGCGGAGACGATGCTCAAGACGCACCCGGAGCGCGTCGTCGAGTGGGCCGTGCAGGGGATGTTGCCGAAGACTCGACTCGGGAGAGCCATGGCGAAGAAGATGAAGGTCTATCGGGGCGCGGCGCATCCGCACCAGGCCCAGCAGCCCGAAGCGCTGACGTTCAAAACGGAGAGCCGTTGATGGCCGCGGTCCTCGATCGGTTCTACGGGACGGGCCGCCGCAAAACCTCGGTCGCGCGCGTGTGGATCCGGCCCGGCTCGGGACGGATGGTCGTCAACCGGCGAGCGTTCGAGGATTACTTCCCCCGGGAAACGCTGCGCATGATCATCGCGCAGCCCCTCGAGGTGACGACCACCGTCGGCCAGTTCGACATGTTCGCGACCGTCGTCGGCGGCGGACCGACCGGCCAGGCCGGTGCGGTCAGGCACGGGCTCTCGAGGGCTCTGGCGCGCTTCGACGAGAAGTTCCGGCAGCCGCTCAAGAAGGCAGGCCTGCTCACGCGCGACCCGCGCATGCGCGAGCGAAAGAAGTACGGCCAGCCCGGCGCTCGCCAGAAGTTCCAGTACTCGAAGCGGTAGTGTCGGCACCGCGCGCCATGGTTCGTGTCGCGGTCGCTGGGGCCAGCGGGTACATGGGGGCGGAGCTCCTGCGCCTGCTTTCCGTGCATCCGAAGATCACGCTCACGGGTGTGACGTCCGATCGTCTGGCCGGTGAGCCGCTCGGCAAGGCCTATCCGCATCTGCGCGGCATCAGCGAGCTCCGGTTTCACGACCTGGACGCCGCCTGGCTGACGGATGTGGCTGACGTCGTCTTCCTCGCCTTGCCGCACATGGAGTCGCAGAAGCTCGTGCCGCTCCTGCGACAGCGCGGCGGCAAGGTGATCGATCTCTCCGCCGACTACCGCCTGCGGGATCCGAACGACTACGTCACCTGGTACAAGGTGCCGCACATCGATCTTCCCGGGCTCGGTGAGGCGGTCTACGGACTGCCGGAGCTGCATCGCAAGGCGATCGCCACGGCTTCCCTCGTCGCCTCGCCCGGCTGTTACCCGGCCGGGGCCGTACTGGCGATGGCGCCGCTCTTCCGCGCCGGGCTCGCGCGGCTCGAGGGGATCGTCATCGACGGCAAGTCGGGCGTCACCGGCGCCGGGGCGCAGGGGCGGAAGATCGACCCCATGTACCTCTACACCGAGGCCAACGAGAACGTACAGGCGTACGGGCTCGCCTCCCACCGGCACACTCCCGAGATCGAGCAGGAGCTGAGCGCGCTGGCCGGCGCGCCGCTCCGGGTCGCCTTCACGCCGCACCTCGTGCCCCTCAACCGCGGGCTCTTCACGACCGCATCGGTGCCCCTCAGCTCGGCCATGACGACGGCGCGGCTGCTGGACGTATATCGGGAGTTCTACGCCGGCGAGCCCTTCGTGCGCGTGCTCGACGAGGGCGAGCGCCCCACGACCCGCGGCGTCGTCGGATCGAACTACTGTGACGTCACCGTGGTCGCGGACCCGCGGACGAGCCGCGCCGTGTGTGTGTCGGCGATCGACAACCTCGGCAAGGGTGGCTCCGCCAACGGCGTGCAGAGCCTCAACGTCATGTTCGGCTGGAGCGAGCGGACGGGCCTCGAGGCGCCGCCCGTGTATCCATGACGACGGCGACCGGCGAGCACGAGTGGCTCGAGGGCGGTATCACCGCCGTGCCCGGCATCCTCGCCGGCGGCGTCGTCGCCGGCATCAAGCCGAGCGGTAAGAAGGATCTGGCTCTCATCTATTCTTCGACGCCGGCGCGCGCCGCCGCGGTGTTCACCTCGAATCAGGTGAAGGGCGCTCCGGTGCTCGTGTCCGCCGAGCACGTGCGCGGCGGCCAGGCCCAGGCGATCGTGGCCTCCAGCGGCTGCGCCAACGTCTGCACCGGCGAGCAGGGCATCAAGGACGCGCGTGAGATGACGCGGCTGGTGGGTGAGCTCCTCCGGATTCCCGCGAACCACGTGCTGATCGCCGCGACGGGCGTCATCGGGGTCCCGCTGCCGATGGACAAGATCCGCGCGGCCCTGCCGAAGCTGGCGAAGTCGCTTTCGCCGCAGGGCGGCCGGGCGGCGGCCGACGCGATCATGACGACCGACACGCGGCCCAAGGAAGCGGCGCTTCGCGTGGACATCGGGGGTCGTCCGGTCACGATCGGCGGCATCGCCAAGGGCGTCGCGATGCTCGAGCCCCACCTGGCCACCATGTTCTGCTTCGTCGCGACCGACGCGGTCGTCGCCCGCGGAGCGCTGGGGGCGGTGGTGCGGCGCGCGGTCGACGGCTCCTTCAACCGGACGACCATCGACTCCGACCAGTCCACCAGCGACACCGTCGCCGTGCTGGCGAACGGGCTCGCCGAGAACGCGCCCCTCGAGGCCGGCGCGCGGGGTCTGCGCCAGTTCGCGGGCGGCCTCGAGGCCGTGATGGCGAAGCTCGCGCGCATGCTGGTCGCCGATGCCGAGGGTGCGAGCAAGCTCGTCACGGTCGCGGTGCGCGGCGCGGCGAGCCGGCGCGACGCGCTGGTCGCCGCCCGCAGCGTGGCGAACTCGCCGCTCGTCAAGACCGCCATCAACGGCAACGACCCGAACTGGGGCCGCATCATGATGGCGCTCGGCAAGTGCCCGGCGCGTATCGACCAGGAGAAGGTCTCGATCGCCTTCGGCGAGGAGCGCCTGGTCGAGCGGGGAATGCTGAAGGAAGGTGTGCGTCTGGAGCGGATTCAGGAGATCATGGAACGGTCGGAATACGACGTCACGATCGACTTGGGGCTCGGTCGCGGCGAGGACCGCGTGTGGACCTGCGATCTTAGCGAGGAGTACGTGAGGCTGAACTCCAAGTACACGACGTAGCTCACCATCACGCACGCCGCGCGTCTTCGGTGGGGATCGGCCAACCGGTCCCGGTGGCGCGGCGGAGGGAAACCGAAGGAGGATCCATGGCCGCGTTGACGATGAAGGAGCTGCTCGAGGCCGGAGTGCACTTCGGCCATCAGACCAAGCGCTGGAACCCGAAGATGCAGAAGTACATCTTCGGCGAGCGCAACGGCATTTACATCATCGATCTTCAGAAAACACTCAAGAAGTTTCGGGAGGCGTACGGCTTCGTGCGCGACCTGGCGGCCGGCGGGGGCACCGTGCTCTTCATCGGCACCAAGAAGCAGGCGCAGGAGACCGTGTTCGAAGAGGCGAGCCGGTGCGGGATGTTCTACGTCAACCAGCGCTGGCTGGGCGGGACGCTGACGAACTTCGCGACCATCCGCAAATCGATCACCCGCCTCAAGAAGCTCGAGGAGATGAAGGAGACGGGCGAGTACGAGCGGCTGCCCAAGAAGGAAGCGCTGGAGCTCGACCGCGAGCGCGAGAAGCTGGAGAAGGCGCTGGTCGGCATCAAGGCGATGGAGCAGCTGCCGGCGGCGGTCTTCATCATCGACCCGCGCAAGGAGAAGATCGCGGTGGCCGAGGCGCAGCGGCTCGGCATCTCGATCGTCGCGATCGTGGACACGAACTGCGATCCGACCGGCATCGACTATCCGGTACCGGGCAACGACGACGCGATCCGCGCCGTCCGGCTGATCACCTCGCGCATCGCCGACGCGGTCAACGAGGGCCGCGGCACCCTGTCGAAGGACGAGGGCGAGGCGGCGCCGGCGGACGCCCCCGCCGAGGGCGCGGAGATGGCGGCCGTCGAGGCGGAGAACTAGTCGTGGCCGCGAGCGCTCAGCTGGTGAAGGAGCTCCGCGACCTGACGGGCGCCGGGGTGATGGACTGCAAGGAGGCATTGCAGTCGAGCGCCGGCGACCTGCAGGGCGCGGTCGAGTTCCTCAGAAAGAAAGGGCTGGCGCAGGCGGCGAAGCGGTCGCACCGGGATGCGCGCGAGGGCGCGGTCGGGACATACGTCCATTCCGGCGCCAAGCTCGGCGTCCTGGTCGAGGTGAACTGCGAGACCGATTTCGTGGCGCGGACCGAGGGGTTCCAGGCGCTCGTCAAGGACCTCGGCATGCAGGTCGCCGCCGCGAATCCCGCCTACGTGGCGCGTGAAGACGTTCCGGGCGAGGTCGTCGAGAAGGAACGGGAAATCTACCGCGGCCAGATGGCCGACCAGAAGAAGCCGGCGCAGGTCATCGACAAGATCATCGAGGGCAAACTGGAGAAGTTCTTCACCGAGCAGTGCCTGCTCGAGCAGCCGTTCATCAAGGACGCCACCGGCAAGACCAAGGTCCGCGACCTCGTGGACGGCGTGAACGCCAAGACCGGCGAACGGATCGTCGTCAAACGGTTCGCCCGGTTCCAGGTGGGCGAGGCGGGGTAGATGACGGGGGCTGCCGGCTCCGGCCGCCCGGTGTACCGCCGTATCGTTCTGAAGCTGTCGGGGGAAGCGCTCGCCGGGGGGCAGGGATACGGGATCGATCCGCCGGTGCTCGATCGGGTCGGCGCCGAGGTGCGTGACGTGGCGGGGCTCGGCGTGCAGGTCGCGATCGTCATCGGCGGCGGTAACATCTTCCGGGGAATCGCCGCGAGCGCCGGGGGGATGGACCGCTCCACCGCCGACTACATGGGGATGCTGGCGACGGTCATCAACGCGCTGGCCCTCCAGGACGCGCTCGAGAAGTCCGGCCTCCAGACGCGTGTGCTGTCGGCGATCGAGATGCGCGCGGTGGCCGAGCCGTACATCCGCCGCCGCGCCATCCGCCATCTCGAGAAGGGCCGCGTCGTGATCTTCGCGGCCGGGACCGGCAATCCCTTCTTCACGACCGACACCGCCGGCGCGCTTCGCGCGGTCGAGATCGGCGCCGACGCGATCATGAAGGCCACGAAGGTCGACGGGATCTACTCGGCCGACCCGATGCTGCACAAGAACGCGGAACGCCTGGCCCACGTAACATACATCGACGTGCTCAATCGCGGGCTCCAGGTGATGGACGCGGCGGCCATCTCTCTGTGCATGGACAACAAGCTGCCGATCATCGTCTTCGATCTGACCCGGCCCGGAAACATCAAGCGAATTGTTCTCGGCGAGCCCGTGGGCTCGGTCGTCTCGTCGGGAGGGTGACCATGGCGGACATGCAGCCGGTATACAAAGACATCGAAGCGAAGATGACCGGCGCCCTCGACACGCTCGGCCATGAGTTTGCGGCGGTCCGCACCGGCCGCGCCTCCGCCAACCTGCTCGACGGGATCCGCGTCGATTACTACGGCACGCCGACCCCGGTGGCCCAGATGGCGTCCATCTCGGTGCCGGACGCGCGAAGCCTGGTGATCCAGCCGTGGGAGGCGTCCCAGCTCAAGGCCATCGAGAAGGCGATCATCGCCTCCGACCTCGGCCTGACGCCGGTCAATGACGGCAAGATCGTCCGGCTGGCGATGCCGTCGCCGACCGAGGAGCGCCGCAAGCAGCTGGCGAAGACCGTGCACAAGGTCGCGGAGGACGTCCGGGTCGTGGTGCGCAACGTCCGTCGCGAGGCGAACGACCGCCTCAAGGCGATGGCCAAGGATAAGAAGATCTCCGAGGACGAGGAGCGCCGGGGCCACGATCAGATCCAGAAGACCACCGACCGGTTCATCGCGAAGGTCGACGAGCTCCTCAAGAAGAAGGAGCAAGAGATTTTGTCATTCTAGCGTTTCGTGAGATGACCGTCGCATGACCGCGAGCGACCGCGAAGCGGCGCTGCTCGAAGCCGTCCGCGCCCAGCCCGTTCCCGAGCACGTCGCCATCATCATGGACGGCAACGGGCGATGGGCGACCGGCCGCGGGCTGCCGCGGATCGCCGGTCACCGCGAGGGCGTCAAGGCGGCGCGCGGCATCGTGCGCGCGGCCGACGCGCTCGGGCTCCGGTTCCTCACGCTCTACGCCTTCTCGACGGAGAACTGGAGCCGGCCGCTGGACGAGGTCTCGATGCTGATGAACCTGCTCGAGCGCTCGGTCCACGCCGAGCTCCCCGAGTTCATGGCCCGCAACGCCCGGCTCCGCGTCCTCGGCCAGACGCGCCGGGTCCCCCTGGGTGTTCGCCGCGGCATCGACCACGTGGTGCACGAGACCCGGAACAACACGGGGCTGACCGTGCTGATGGCCTTCAACTACGGCGGCCGGGACGAGCTGCTGGACGCGTTCCGCGCGCTGGCGCGCCAGGTCCAGGCCGGCGAGCTGAAGCCAGAGGACATCACCGAGAAGGACGTGAGCGGCGCCCTCTACACCGCGGACGTCCCCGACCCCGATCTCTTGATCCGCACCAGCGGCGAGATGCGGATCTCGAACTTCCTCCTGTGGCAGATCGCGTACACGGAGCTTCTGGTCACGCCCGTGCTCTGGCCGGACTTCGGCGCGAGCGACCTCTACCAGGCCGTGGCCGAGTTCCAGAAGCGGACGCGGCGCTTTGGCAGGGTGTGACGTGGGCAAGGTCGACGCGGCCGATGGGACGCTACGCGACGGCGCGGGCGGGGTGCCGGTGATCTGGCGGCGCGCGGCCAGCGCCGTGGTCCTGGTACCGGCGTTCGTCTGGCTGACGGTGAGCGCTCCCGCGTGGATGTTCCAGGCGCTCGTCATCGTCGCGGCCCTTCTCGCCTGCACGGAGCTGACCCGGATGCTGGAGCGAACCGGACGGCCGATCCACGCGCGGCTGGCGGTCGGCGTCGGCGCGGCGCTGACGGCGAGCTTCGCGACGAGCCTCCACGCGGTCGCGAGCGTCGACGGCCGGACCGTGCGCTGGATGCCGACCCCCGAGCTCGTGCTCGTGCTCGGCGTGGGCCTGATTCTCAGCGCACCACTCTGGACTGCCGCGCGCCCATCGGTCGAGGCCACCGCGAACACGCTGTTCACCGCCGTCTACGTCGGCTGGCTCCTCGGGTATACGATCTGGCTCCAGGGCCGCGCCGACGGCCCGCTCCTCGTGATCTTCCTGGTGGGCGTGACGTGGATCGGTGAGACCGCCGCCTATCTCGTCGGAGCGTCGATCGGCCGCCACCTGCTCGCGCCGGTTCTGAGCCCGCGCAAGACGCTGGAGGGCGCCGCGGCGCAAGTGATCGCGTCGATCGCGGCCGGTCTCGGGCTCGGGGCGTGGCTCGTCCCCGCCTGCAGCCCGGCGGGCGCCGCCGGCGCCGGTGCGCTGCTCGGCGTGATCGGGCAGGTGGGTGATCTCGCCGAGTCCGCGATCAAGCGGAGCATCGGAACCAAGGACGCGGGCGAGCTCATCCCCGGCCACGGCGGTATGCTCGATCGGATCGACGGATTGCTCTTCAACGCTCCCGCGCTCTACTTTTACTCGTTGTACGCATGGTGCCGACCATGAAGCAGATCACGCTGCTCGGTGCGACCGGATCCATCGGCCTGCGCACGCTCGACCTCGTGTCGAGCTTTCCCGAGGAGTTCTCGGTGGCGGGCCTGGCGGCGCGCGGGTCGAACGTCGAGCGCATCGCCGACCTGTGCAAGAAGTACGCGCCGCGTGTCGTCGCGCTGCTCGAGCCGGAGGCTCGCGACCGGCTTGCCCAGCTTCTCCCGGCGCCGCGGCCCGAGCTTCTGGCCGGCCCCGAGGGGCTCGTCGCCCTGTCGCGGGACGTGAAGGCCGACATCGTCGTCTCGGCGCTCGTCGGGGGCGCGGGGCTGCTCCCGACCATGGCGGCGATCCAGGCCGGGCGGACCGTCGCCCTCGCCAACAAGGAGACGCTGGTCATGGCCGGCCGACTCATGACCGCCGCGGCGCGAGCGCGCGGCGTGAAGCTTCTACCGGTCGACTCCGAGCACAGCGCCGTCTTCCAGTGCCTGGCGGGCCACGGCCGTGGCGACGTGCACCGAATCTTGTTAACCGCGTCCGGCGGGCCGTTCCGCGAGACGCCGAAGGCGCGGCTCGCCACCGTCACGGTCGAGGACGCGCTCCAGCATCCGACGTGGAAGATGGGGGCCAAGATCACGATCGACTCGGCGACCTTGATGAACAAGGGGCTGGAGATCATCGAGGCGCGCTGGCTCTTCGACGTGGCTCCGGATCAGGTGCAGGTCGTCGTGCACCCGCAATCGATCATTCACTCCATGGTGGAGTACATCGACGGGTCGGTGATCGCGCAGCTGGGCGTGGCCGACATGGGCGTGCCCATTCTCTACGCGCTCACGTATCCCGAGCGGCGGCCGACGCCGGCGGCCCGGCTCGATCTCACGCGCGTCGCCCAGCTGACGTTCTTCGAGCCCGACCCGGACAAGTTCCCGTGCCTCAGGCTGGCGCGGGCCGCGCTCGAGAGCAGCGGAAGCGCGTCGGTCGTGCTGAACGCGGCGAACGAGGTAGCGGTAGCCGCGTTCCTCGACCGGCGGATCGGATTCACCGAGATCGCGGCGCTCATCGAGCAGGCGCTCGACGGCGCGCCGGCTGGCGAGCTCGGCTCGATCGAGGCGTGCGTCGACGTCGACGCGGAGACCCGCCGCGTCGTCCAGCAACGGATCGATTCCCACCGCGGAGGCACTGTCGCGTGACCACTGTCCTGTCCTTCGTCGTCGTCATCGGCATCCTCATCCTTGTCCACGAGCTCGGCCACTTCTTCGTGGCCCGCTGGACCGGCGTCGGGGTTGAGCGGTTCTCGATCGGCTTCGGCCCGGTGCTCTTGCGCTGGCGCAGCAAGGAGACCGAGTACTGTCTGTCGGCAATTCCGATGGGCGGGTACGTGAAGATGGTGGGCGAGGAGAACCCGCTGGAGGGCGGCGGCCCGGCCACCTTCGATCCCGACAAGGCGTTTGCGCTCAAGGCGCTCTGGGCCCGATTCCTGATCGTGTTCGCCGGTCCCGGGATGAACTTCGTCCTGGCCGCGATCATCTTCAGCGTCATCCTGGCGAGCGTGGGACGCCCGGTGTGGCCGGCCGTCGTTGGACGCGTCGCCGCCGACGGTCCTGCGGCCGCCGACCTGCGCGCGGGCGACGTCGTGAGCGCGGTCGACGGACGTCCGATCGCCTTCTGGGAAGATCTCGATCGCGCGGTCGCCGCCTCGCAGGGCCGCCCCCTCCGGCTAACGGTCGTGCGGGGGACGGAGCGGCAGGAGGTCCAGATCACGCCGCGACGCACCGTGGTCCGGGACCCGATCTTCAAGGAACAGCGCGAGGTGTGGGATCTCGGCGCGGGTCCGCAGCTCACACCGCAGATCGGCGCCGTGAACTCGGACTCGCCGGCCGAGCGGGCGGGACTCCGGACCGGCGACACGGTCGACACGGTGGCCGGTCAGCCGGTGTTCACGCCCGAGGAGCTCATGCAGGCCATCCAGAAGCGCGGCGGTCAGACGTTCGAGGTCGGCGTCCAGCACGAAGGCAAGCCGGTGACGCTGCGGGTGACGGCCACCACCGTGAAGGAGAAGAGCCCCACCGGCGAGGACCTCGAGATCGGCCGCATCGGTGTGGGCATCGTCACCAAGGTGGTCCGCTACGAGACGTACAACCCGGTGATGGCCGCCGGTTACGGAATCGTGAAGACGTGGGACATGACTGTCCTCACGGCCAAGGGGCTCTGGAAGCTCGTCACGCTCGAGCTTCCCCTGTCGAACCTGGGCGGGCCGATCCAGATCGCGTCCGAAGGGGAGCGTCAGCGTCGCGAGGGGCTCGGCTCCCTCGCCCTCTTCACCGCGGTCATCAGCGTGAACCTCGCCGTCCTCAACCTCTTGCCGGTGCCCATGCTGGACGGCGGCCATCTGCTGTTCTTCGTCATCGAGGGGGTCCTGGGCCGGCCCGTGTCGCTCCGGAAGCGCGAGGCGGCCC
Source organism: Candidatus Rokuibacteriota bacterium (assembly GCA_003221595.1). Taxonomy (GTDB): domain Bacteria; phylum Methylomirabilota; class Methylomirabilia; order Rokubacteriales; family CSP1-6; genus AR31. The sequence goes on from QHSM01000326.1 coordinate 10,597, forward strand.
AGCAGCTCGGGCTGGTTCTTCTGCTGCTCTTGATGGTCTTCGCGATTTACAATGACCTCGTCCGGATCGATGCGTTCAAGATCTTCAGATAGGACGGCACAATGATCGCACGGCGAAAGACGCGACAGATCGAGATGGGCGGGATCAAGGTCGGCGGAGACGCGCCGATCACCGTGCAGTCCATGACCAAGACCGACACACGCGACGTGCACGCGACGCTGCTCGAGATCTGGGCGCTCGAGGCCGCGGGCTGCGACATCGTGCGCTGCGCGGTTCCCGTCCGCGAGGCCGCCGAGAAGCTCGGCGAGATCAAGCGGCAGATCAGGATCCCGCTGGTCGCCGACATCCACTTCAACTACAAGCTGGCCCTCATCGCGCTCGAGCAGGGCGTGGACGGGCTGCGTCTGAATCCCGGGAACATCGGCGGCAAGGGATTCGTCCAGGAGGTCGTCAACGTCGCCAAGGACAAGCGGATCCCCATCCGGATCGGCGTCAACGGCGGCTCGCTCGAGAAGGACCTCCTGGCCCGGTACAACGGGCCCACCCCCGAGGGCATGGTCGAGTCCGCGCTCCGTCACATCCAGATCCTGGAGGACCTGAATTATCCGGAGATGAAGATCTCGCTGAAGGCCTCCGATCCCTTGATGATGATCGAGGCCTACCGCATGCTTGCCGACAAGGTCGACTACCCGTTCCACCTCGGCGTGACCGAGGCCGGGACGCCGGGCGTCGGCACGATCAAGTCGGCGATCGGGCTCGGCGCCTTGCTCTCGGAAGGAATCGGCGACACGATCCGCGTGTCGCTCTCCGCGGATCCGACCGAAGAAGTGCGCGTCGGGATCGACATCCTGAAATCGCTCGGCCTCCGAAAGGGCGGCCTGACCTTCGTCTCGTGCCCCTCCTGCGGCCGGGCCGACGTCGACCTGGTCAAGCTCGCGAAGGAGGTCGAGGACGAGTTCAAGGGACTGAACGAGGAGATCCACATCGCGGTCATGGGATGTGAAGTCAACGGGCCCGGCGAGGCGCGCGCGGCAGACATCGGTGTTGCCGGCGGTCGCGGGATCGGCCTCATCTTCAAGAACGGCGACGTGATCAGGAAGGTACCCGAGAAAGAGATCGTGCAGGCGATGCGCGAGGAAGTCGACAAGTTCATCGCCGAGCGTAAGGCCGCGAAGACAGCGGCCGTGGAGGCCGAGTGAAATGGGACAGTACGAAACGCATGTCTTCGTGTGCACCTCCGGCGACTCGTGCCCGACCCAGGGCAACGTCGAGCAGTTCGTGAAATATCTGCGAGACGAGTCCGTCAAGGCTGGCCGCAAGACGGAAGTCCGGGTCAACAAGGCCGGCTGCTTCTCCCAGTGCGGCCACGGCCCGATGATGGTCGTCTACCCCGACAACGTCTGGTACGGGGGCGTCCAGGAGTCGGACTTGAAGGAGATCTTCGAGTCCCACATCCGCGACGGCAAGCCGGTCACCCGCCTGATCTACGATCCCGGAGTCAAGGGCGCCAACAAGAAGCCGGGCTACAAGTAGCCCCGGCTCCGGCGCGGGCGCGGTCGTTCTGCTACAGGACGAGTGCGCCTTCGCCTTGCCTCCGCTCCAGACCCGTGCTAAATTCCTGAAAAAGTGGGCGTTGCCCGCTTTTTTTAGTTTTGTGGTCCGATCGCAATGGTGAGGGATGGACGAGGCTGGGAGGACGGGACTGATCGAGGAGGCGATAACGCCGGTGGTGGCCGATCACGGGCTCCAGCTGGTGGACGTCGAGTGGCGCGAACTCCGGCCACGTGGGCTCCTGAGGCTCTACGTCGACAAGCCGGGGGGCGTGGGGATCGGCGACTGCGAGCGCCTGAGCCGGGAGATCGGCGACGTGCTCGACGCCGCGGCACTGATCGAGGGCGGCTACGATCTCGAAGTGTCCTCGCCCGGACTCGATCGACAGTTGCGCAAGGAACGGGAGTATCGTTGGGCCGTCGGCCGGCAGATCCGGTGCTGGCTGGCGGGGGGCGCCGAGGTCGGTGGCCGGCTCACGGCGGTCACGGCGGATCGGCTGGTGCTGGATCGCGGGGGCGAGCAGGTAGAGCTTGGCCGCGCCGACGTGACGAAGGCGCGACTGGAGGCGGAGGTCCCCTGGCCCCGCAAGGCGTAGAATCTCAGGCGGGTTGTGGGTCTCATGAACCGAGAGTTGATCAGCGTTATCGAGCAGATCGGACGGGAGAAGGGGATCGACAAGGAGATCCTCTTTGAAGCGGTGGAGTCTGCCCTGCAGTCCGCCTGCCGGAAGTCGCACGCCGGCCCCGATAACGTCCGGATCGAGATCGACCGAAAGACGGGCGAGTTCTCGGCGTTCCTCCGCAAGCGGGTCGTCGAGGAGGTCGCCGACACGGAGACCGAGATCAGCCTCGCGGAGGCGAAGAAGCTGAACGCCGAGGCCGAGCTGGACGTCGAGCTCGAGATCAAGCAGGAGCGCCCGCCCCAGGATCTGGGTCGGATCGCGGCGCAGACGGCCAAGCAGGTCATCCTCCAGAAGGTCAGGGACGCCGAGCGCGAGGGGATCTATTCGGAGTTCGCCGGCAAGGAAGGGCAGATCCTCCGCGGCATCGTCCACCGGATCGAGAAGCGCAACGTCATTCTCGAGATCGGCAAGGCCGAGGCGATCCTGCCCGAGCGCGAGCAGATTCCCGGCGAGCGCTACAACCCCGGCGACCGGATCCGCGCGTATGTCCTCGAGGTGCGGCGGACGGCGAAGGGGCCGCAGATCTCGCTCTCGCGGACGCATCCGGGCTATCTGACGCGGCTCTTCCAGACGGAGATCCCCGAGATCCAGGAGGGTATCGTCCTCGTCAAGGCGACGGCGCGGGAAGCCGGAGAGCGCGCGAAGGTCGCGGTCGCGTCGACGAAGCGCGACGTCGATCCGATCGGCGCGTGCGTCGGCCTGCGCGGTACCCGGATCCAGGTGATCAGCCGCGAGCTGCGCGGCGAGAAGATCGACATCATCGAGTGGTCGCACGATCCCGCCACGTTCGTGGCGCGCGCGCTGTCGCCGGCCAAGGTGTCGTCGGTGGCGATCAACGAGAGCGCCGAGGCTGAGAGCCAGCCGTCGGCCGTCGTGATCGTGCCGGACAATCAGCTGTCGCTGGCCATTGGCAAGAAGGGCCAGAACGCGCGGCTGGCCGCGAAGCTGACCAGCATGCGCATCGACATCAAGAGCGAGTCCGAGGTCGAGACGGAGCGCGCGCCG
>QHSM01000818.1:0-1130 GCA_003221595.1 Candidatus Rokuibacteriota bacterium
ATGCGATGTCGCGGGATCAAAGATCAGCGGCATCGCCGTGCACACCGGCGCGCGAGTCGCAGCGGCGGCTCGGCCCCAGGAGGTCCTGGTGTCGGGGACCGTCAGGGACCTCGTGGCGGGCTCCGGCATCCGGTTCGACGATCGCGGGAACTACGTGCTGAAGGGTGTGCCCGGCGACTGGCGGCTCTTCGCTGTCACGTCAGCCTGACCCAGCCGGTCATCAGGGCGTCCCCTTACGCTCACCGAGGTACCGCTTCCGTCGGTGCTCTTGAGGACACCCGTCAAGACACTGCCGGGGTCTCCCCGGCCGGCCGCGTAGAGCGTCGCCGGGTTTTGCGGGTCGATGGCGAGGGTGGAGATAGTCTCCCCGTAAGGCCCGATTTGGAGGGGAAATCCTTACACTGCCGACGATCGCAGGGTCACCTTGGCTCGGCGCTTGACAACGCGCACCGCTAGCCCGCAAGCTCCCTCCGTGACACTGCCTCGCCTCGGAAGCCCGAGAGTGAGCCGGTGATCCCCAGAGTTCGCGCTGCCACGCTGCTAATGGCCGGGCTGATCGCGATGATCGCCTGTGGGCCGGCGTGGGCACAGACACCGTCCGGTCCGATCGCCGCCTGGGGATTCGACGAGGCCAACGGCACCGTCGCCGGAGACGGCTCGGGCAACGGCAATGTGGGCGCCATCGTGGGCGCGGCGTGGACGTCGCAGGGCCGCTTCGGCAGCGCGCTGGTCTTCAACGGGACGAGCAGCCGCGTGCTGGGCCCGAGCGTCACGCTAGGACCGGCCTTCACCCTGATGGCCTGGGTGCTCAATCCGTCGCAGACCGCCTACGGGACGATGATCACCGTGGGCGGTACCCGCGACCTTTACCTCGGCGGCGGGCTGACCACGTTCTACACGGGCAGCGCGGACCTCACCTTCGGCAGCGCCCTGGCGAACGGCGTGTGGCATCACGTGGCGGTCGTCTCAGATGGGACGACACTGCGCGCATACCTCAACGGCGCCCCCTGGGGCGCGGCGCCCGCGACCGCGCTCGGCGCCGTGACGGGGCCCTTGCAGGTCGGCGCCTGGATCTCGGGTGTGAGCAACGCCGATTACTTCGTCGGCACGATCGACGAGGTCCGCGTCTA
>QHSM01000818.1:1246-1682 GCA_003221595.1 Candidatus Rokuibacteriota bacterium
CGGTGTTGCGTACGGCTCGATGCCGACGACGTTCGTCACCACCGAAGGCACCGCCCATTCCACTCCCGTCTCCGGCCTCGTGAACGGCGGCGCCTATTCCGTCTACGTGCGCTGCCAGGACACCGCCGCGAACGCCAACACCACGGACTTCACCATCAGCTTCAGTGTGGGAAACACGCCGGGCTCCGGCTACGCCCTTCGCTTCTACGGGAACGGCACGGGCGACATCGACCGGGTGAAGATCCGGATCGACAATCCCGAGCGACCCGCCGACATCGGGGCCACCGACTTCACGCTGGAATTCTGGATGAAGGCGATCGCCGCCGAGAACGCGTCCGCGTCATGCTCGAGCGGCGACGACGGTTGGATCTGGGGAAACACCATCTTCGATCGCGATGTGTCCGGTGCGGGCGACTTCGGGGACTTCGGCATTTCC
>QHSM01000151.1 GCA_003221595.1 Candidatus Rokuibacteriota bacterium
CGCCTTCCTGCTGACCGATGTACCGGATGACGGCGGACGCCTGGCTCCAGTAATTCGTGGGGAAGTTGAACACCCACGGAAACCACCGGCCGTCGGAGGCCGCGCTCATCCCGTAGCCCATCGAGAAGACGACGACCTTGTCGACCGAGGCCTTGGGGATCAGCGAATAGGTGATGGCGGTGCTGTAGGGATTCACGAGCACGGGGCTCTTGCCCTTGAGGCGCTCGTAGCACTCGACGCCCTGCTTGTTGTCGTACTGCGTCTCGCACTCCTCCCAGACGACCTTGACGCCGTTGATGCCACCGTCGCGCTCGTTCAGGAGCGTGAAGTAGTCCACGAAGCCGTCGGCGATCGGAATGCCGCTGGGCGCGTACGGGCCGGTCCGGTACACCAAGAGCGGGATGAACATCTCTTTCGGCTGGGCGGCCACCAGTGCCGGCGATGCGATCACCAGTGCCGCCAGAGCCACCAGCCAGATTCTCGGTATCTTCATGACACTCTCCTTTGCGCGTGCCTAGTGGGGAAACGGCCAGAGCCGCAGCTTCTCCTTCGCGATTTGCCAGAGACGGGCCAGGCCGCGCGGCTCGACGATCAGGAACAGGATGATGAGCCCGCCGAAGACCATCAGCTCGAACTGTTTCTGGAGCGCGACCGGCATCCGGAGCCCGATCGCGTGGGGCGCGTTGCTCAACACGATCGGGACGAGCACGATGAAGGCGGCGCCGAGGAACGAGCCCAGGATGCTGCCCAGGCCGCCGATGATCACCATGAACAGGACCAGAAACGAGATGCCGATGTCGAACGCGAGCGTCTCGGCGCTGCCGAGGTAGAGGAACACGAGCCCGGCCCCGGCCACCCCGCAATAGTACGAGCTGATGGCGAAGGCGAGCAGCTTCGTGCGCAGCGGGCGCACGCCGATGATCTCGGCGGCGATGTCGCGATCGCGGATCGCCATCCACGACCGCCCGATGCGGCCCCGCACCAGGTTCTTGGCGGCCAGGGCGAACACGGCGACCAGCCCCAGCGCGGTGAGGTACCGCGCCGACGGGGTCGAGTTCGGGCCGGTGATGAGGGCGCCGAACAGGGTCCGGTCCGGCGCGGTGATGGTGCCGGACGAGGCGTAGTTGGTGAACCACGCGACCTTGTTGAAGAGCCAGATCAGGAAGAACTGCGCGGCCAGCGTCGCGACGGCGAGGTAGAAGCCCTTGATCCGGAGGCTCGGGAGGCCGAAGAGAATCCCGACGGCGGCGGCCGCGACGCCCGCCAGCAGGAACACCACGATGATGTTGAGGCGCGGGAATGCCGTCGCCAGCTTGAACGCCGAGTAGGCGCCGACGGCCATGAACCCTCCGGTGCCGAGCGAGAGCTGCCCGGCGTACCCGGTCAAGAGATTGAGCCCGAGGGCCGCGAGCGCGTACACGAGGAACGGGATCAGGACCGCCTGGAGCCAGTACTCGCTCGCGAGGAGGGGCGGCACCACGACCGCCGCCGCCACCGCCGCGGCGACGAACACGCGATCCTGGACGACGGGAAAAATGGCCTGGTCGCCGGCGTAGGAGCTCTTGAACTGGCCCGCCTCCCGGTAGATCACGCCGTCACACCCGCTCGATGATGCGCTCGCCGAAGAGGCCCTGGGGCCGCACGAGCAGGAAGGCCAGGGCGAGCACGTAGGCGAACCAGTTCTCGATGGCGCCGCCGACGAGGGGCCCCCAGTACACCTCGCCCAGCTTCTCGCCGATGCCGATGATGAGCCCGCCGACGATGGCGCCCGCCACGGACTCGAAGCCGCCCAGGATCAGCACGGGCAGGGCCTTGAGCGCGATGAGCGAGAGGCTGAACTGCACGCCGCTCTTGGCGCCCCACATGAGGCCGGCCACGATGGCGACGACGCCGGCGACGGACCACACGACGACCCAGATGGTCTTGAGCGGAATCCCGAGCGAGAGCGCCGCCTCGTGATCGTCGGCGACCGCGCGCAGGGCCCGCCCGATGCGGGTTCGCTGAAAGAACAGCGCCAGCACCGCGACCAGCACCGCGGCCGTCACCGCCGCGGTCAGCTCGAGCTCGTTGATCTGCACGCCGCGGACGATGAACGAGCGATCGGGGATCCCGATGTCGAGCTTCTTGACGTTGGCGCCCCACAGCATCTCCCCGAACCCCTCGAGGAAAAAGTTCAGGCCGATCGTGGCCATGAACAGGATGATGTGCTCCTGATTCACGAGAGGGCGCAGCACGAGCCGCTCGATCGCGAAGGCCAGCGCCACCATCACGGCGGTCGTCAGCCCGAGGGCCAGGAGGACCGGCGCGCCGCGCTCGAGCAGGCCGACGAGCGTGAGGGCCGCGAACAGCACCATCACGCCCTGGGCGAAGTTGAACACGCCCGAGGCCTTGAAGATCAGCACGAATCCGAGCGCGACCAGCGAGTACATGAGGCCGGCGAACAGGCCGCCGATGAGGACCTCCACCAGAAACGCAGGCGACCCCGCCATGTCCCGGAACGGGGCGACGAGCACCGCGTGGAGCGCGTCGAGCATCAGGCTCGTCACGCTCGTCGCTCACGCGTCATGCGCGACTCCCAGGTACGCGTCCAGGACCGCCGCGTCCTTGCGGACCGCGGCGGGCGGGCCGTCGGCGATCTTCCGACCGTAGTCGAGGACCACCACCCGGTCGGAGACGTCCATGACCACACCCATGTCGTGCTCGATGAGCGCGATGGTCGTGTCGAACTCCTGATTGACGTCGAGGATGAACCGGCACATGTCTTCTTTCTCCTCGACGTTCATCCCCGCCATGGGCTCGTCGAGCAGCAGGAGCTTGGGCTCGGCGGCGAGCGCCCGGGCGAGCTCGACGCGCTTCTGCAGACCGTAGGGGAGCCGGCCCGCCGGGGTCTTTCGGATCGCCTGGATCTCGAGGAAGTCGATGATCCGCTCCACGAAGGCCCGGTGCTCGAGCTCCTGGCGCCGGGCCGGGCCCCAGTAGAGCGCCTCCAGCAGAAAGCTGCCGCGCATCTTGAGGAGCCGGCCGGTCATGATGTTGTCGAGCACGCTCATGCCCTTGAACAGGGCGACGTTCTGAAACGTGCGGGCGATCCCGAGCGCGGCGACGTCCGGCGGGGCCAGGCGCGTCCGGTCCTGGCCCTCGAAGGCGATCGTTCCTTCGTAGGGACGGTAGAAGCCGCTGACGGCGTTGAGCAGCGTCGTTTTGCCGGCGCCGTTCGGGCCGATGATGGCGACGATCTCCCCGCGCGCGACGCTCAGGCTCACCCGGTTGACCGCGATCAGCGCGCCGAAGCGCACGCTCACGCGGTCCACCTCGAGCAGGGGCGGCGCGGCCGCGGATCCCTTCACCGAGGGGCCCGCGCGGGCGCGTCGTCGACGTCGCGGATCATCACGTCCGCCCGCATGGTGCCGGTGCGGCCGTCCTCGTAGGTCACCTGCGCCTCGACCGCGACGTGATCCCGCCCGGCGTAGAGCGCCTCGATCAACGGCGCGTACTTCTGCGCGATGTATCCGCGGCGGATCTTTCGCGTGCGCGTGATCTCCTCGTCGTCCGGATCCAGCTCCTTGTGCAGGACCAGAAAGCGCCTGATCTGAGCCCCGCGCAGGACCTCGTCCTCGGCGAGGCTCCGGTTGACGCGCGCCACTTCTCCGCGGATCAGGTCGTAGACCTCCGGTCTTCGCGCCAGGTCGGCGTAGCTCGTGTATGCAATGTTCCGGCGCTCCGCCCAGTTCCCGACGGCCACGAGATCGATGTTGACGAGCGCGGTCACGCAGGGCCGGTCCTGGCCGATGCAGACCGCCTCACGGACGTAGGGAGAGAACTTGAGCTTGTTCTCGAGGAACTTGGGGGCGAACATCGTCCCGTCCGCCAGCCGGGTCACG
>QHSM01000152.1 GCA_003221595.1 Candidatus Rokuibacteriota bacterium
CGTGATCAACGCGACCTTCCCCGCCAGCCTCATGGCTTCCTCCTCCGTCGTTTCGAAGATCTACTCTCTGCGCAAAGCATGCCGGTGTGGGGCTCGGCCCGGCGGTGGGAGGGGTCGAAAAGGACCCGTTCCCGAACCGCGGCGACGGACGCACCCGCGCCTGGATGGAGCCCAGCCGCAGCGGGGCAGCGCTCGCGTGCCGCGTGGTCCGTTCGACCCCTCCCGCCGCCGGGCCGAGCCCCACACCGGCAGCCGACACGCGCCGCGAGTATCGCAGAGAGGCCGCGGCGTGTACACTGCGGGTCCGCCGCCCGAAGCGAGAGGGCGGATCAAGGAGACCCCATGGCGACGTATGTGCTGGTCCACGGCGCGTATCAAGGAGGCTGGATCTGGAAGCCGGTCGCGGAGCGGCTGCGCGCCGCGGGGCATCGCGTGCTCGCCCCCACGCTCGACGGTTGCGCCGAGCGCCACGACCAGGTGCGGCCGGGCATCACGGTCGCCACGCACGGGCAGGAGATCGCGAAGCTTCTCTTCTACGAGGACCTCGACCGCGTGATGCTGGTGGGGACGAGCTCGGGCGGCATGGTGATCTGCAAGGCCGCCGAGCTGGCGCGCGAGCGGATCGCGCGGCTCTTCTTCGTCGACGCGCTGGCCCTGATGTCGGGCGAGCGGGTCGGCGACATCGTGAAGCGCGCGGCCCCCAACGACACGAGCTCGATCACGACGGGACCCACGCGCGCCGACGCCGAGAAGCGCCTCTTCGCCGATCTCGATCCCGACACTCGCGCCTGGGCGCTGGCCCGCTATACGCCGCACCCGGTCGCGGCGCTCGAGGCGCCCGTCGAGCTGGCCGGCTTCTGGAGCCAGGCGTGGCCGACCACGGTCGTCCGGTGCCGCCGCGCCGTGAACCCGCCCGAGGCGCACCAGCGCCGCACGGCCGAGCGGCTCAAGGGCGACTGGCACGAGCTCGACACCGGCCACTACCCGATGCTGAGCCAGCCGGAGCAGCTGACGCGCCTGCTGCTGGCCCCGGTTTCTGGCCCCGGTTTCTTGACAGGGGCATCCCCGCGTTGCACAGTGCCCGGCGAGGCTTGATGACATGAACGGCATTCACGACATGGGCGGCATGCACGGCTTCGGCCGCGTCGACCGCGAGGAAAACGAGCCCGTCTTCCACGCGGCGTGGGAAGGCCGCGTCCTCGGGATCAGCCGCGCGTGCAGCGCGCAGCACCTGTTCAACATCGACGAGAGTCGCCACGGGATCGAGCGGATGGCGCCGGTCGACTATCTCGCCTCGAGCTACTACGAGCGCTGGCTCGATCGCACCGTGCGTCTGCTCGTCGAGAAAGGGGTGATCACGCGCGAAGAGCTCGAACGCCGCATGGCCCAGCTGGCCGGCGGAGTCGATCCGGCGCCGCCGCACCGCGACCCCAAGCTTCTCGATCGCATGCTCCGTGCGACGAAGGAGCGCGCCCACTTCCGCCAGCCGGGGCCGCCGCCTCGCTTCGTAACGGGCGATCGTGTCCTCACGCGGAGCGACGCGCCGGTGGGACACACGCGGCTGCCCCGCTACGCGCGCGGCAAGCATGGTGCTATCGACACCGTGCACGGCTCGTTCATCTTCCCGGACACGAATGCCCACGGCCAGGGCGAGCAGCCCCACGCGCTCTACAGCGTGCGCTTCGACGCCGCCGATCTCTGGGGGGCGTCCGCCGAGCCGTGTGCACCCGTTCATCTCGATCTCTGGGAGCGGTACCTCGAGCCCGCGGTGACCGCGCCCGGCAGGAGCCCGTCATGAGCGACGCCCACCACGAGCACGGCCATCATCATCGGGAGCCCGAATCGGTCCTCTCGCTGCGCGTGCGCGCGCTCGAGTCCTTGCTGGTGGAAAAGAAGCTCGTCGCCAGCGAGGCCGTCGACCGCATCGTGGGTGCGTACGAGCAGGACATCGGCCCGCACAACGGCGCCAAGGTCGTCGCGCGGGCGTGGGTCGACCCGGCGTACAAGCAGCGGCTCCTGGCCGACGGGACGGAGGCCATCGAGGAGCTGGGCTTCGGCGGCGTCGACCTCAAGGTCGTCGAGAACCGGCCCGGCGTCCACAACATGGTCGTCTGCACGCTCTGCTCGTGCTATCCGCACGCGCTCATCGGCCTGCCGCCGGTCTGGTACAAGTCGTTCGAGTACCGCTCGCGGGCGGTGCGCGAGCCCCGCGTCGTGCTGCGCGAGTTCGGCGTCGATCTTCCCGAGAGCGCGGAGATCCGCATCTGGGACTCGAGCGCCGAGCTGCGGTATCTGGTGCTGCCCGAGCGGCCCGCCGGCACCGAGGGAATGAGCGAGGCTCAGCTGGCGGAGATGGTCACGCGGGACGCGATGATCGGCGTGGCGCTGGTGCGGTCACCCGCGCCGGCCGCCCGGTAGGGACGCATCATGGATGCCGTACCGAGTCGCGAGATTGCCGACATGACTGGCGCGACGGCGTTGCCGCGGAAGAACGGCGAGCTCGTGTTCGACGAGGCGTGGCAGGGCCGCATCTTCGGCATGACCGTCGCGATGAGCCACGACGCCAGCTTCGAGTGGCGCGAGTTCCAGGCGCAGCTGATCGCCGAGATCGCCCACGCGGAGCGCGAGGGAGCGTCCTCGAGCTATTACGAGCGCTGGCTGCACGCGTTCGAGCGCCTGCTCGCCGACAAGGGCCTGGTCGACCCGACCGCCCTGGCCGAGCGCACGCACGAATTCGAGGCCGGCCACCGCGACGACGTGTTCTAGCCGCTCGCCCCAGGAGGAGAACGCCATGGCCCTCGATCCCCAGGTTCAGGAAGTCATCACGCTCGTCATCAAGTCGGGGCGCCCGGCGTACAACACGCTGTCGCCCAAGGCCGCGCGGCAGCTGTTCCGCGAGACGCGTCCCGCGTCGACGCCCACGCCCCCGGAGATCGGCGCCGTCAAGAACGTCACGGCCGACGGCCCGGGCGGCCCCATTCCGCTGCGCGTCTACCGACCGGCGGGGGTCGCGAGCGGCGCGGCGCTGCCGGCGCTCGTCTTCTACCACGGAGGCGGCTGGGTCATCGGTGACCTCGACACGCACGACGTGCAGTGCCGACAGATCACCGCGGAGGCGGGGATCGCGGTCGTGGCCGTCGACTATCGTCTGGCGCCCGAGCACAAGTTCCCGGCGTCGGTGGACGACGCCTGGGCGGCCACGCGCTGGGTCGTCGCGCACGGAAGCGAGCTGGGCATCGACCCCCGGCGTATCGCGGTCGGCGGTGACAGCGCCGGCGGCAACCTCGCGGCCGTCGTGGCGCTCCTGGCGCGCGACGCGGGCAACACGCCGGCCATCGCGCTCCAGGTGCTCGTCTATCCGGTCACCGATCTCGCCGGCGAGTCGAAATCGTACGGCGACTTCTCCGACGGCTATCTCCTCACGCGCGACAGCATGCGCTGGTTCAAGAACCACTATCTGAAGTCGGCCGGCGACGCCGACGACTGGCGCGCCTCGCCGCTTCGCGCGCCGTCGCTCGCCGGTCTTCCGCCCGCCCTCGTCATCACCGCGGGCTTCGATCCGCTGCGCGACGAGGGCGCGGCCTACGCGGCGCGGATAACCGAGGCCGGCGGGAGCGTCGACTACGTCTGCTACGGCGGGATGATCCACGGCTTCATGCCCATGGGCCGGCTCATCGACACGGGCAACCGCGCCATCTCCCACGTCGCCGCGTCCCTGCGCCAGGCGCTGCGGGAGTCGGAGGGCGCGGCTACTTCGGCAGCGTGAGGGCGACGACCTCGTCGACCGACGCGGCCTTGTCGAGCCCGGCGACCGCGCCCACGAGGCGATCGTACTGATCCGGCGCGATCGGCAGA
>QHSM01000153.1 GCA_003221595.1 Candidatus Rokuibacteriota bacterium
GCCCGATTCCGTCGAAGCCGTGCTTGGCGCTCCACGGCCCGCCGGCGCCGAAGGCCGTCACGGTCGTGAGGATGATGTCGGGCTTCACGCGACGCAGGCTGTCGAGATCGAGGGCCAGCGCGCGCAGCACCTCCGGCGGCAGGTTCGCCACGACGACGTCGGCGGTGGCCACGAGCCTCTTGACGATCTCGCGTCCTTCCGGGCACGCCGGGTCGAGCGTCATCGCGCGCTTGTTACGGTTCATCACCAGGAACATCGCGCCGGCGCCGTCGTCGGCGACCGGCGCCACCCAGCGGTCCTCGCCGCCGCCGGCGCGCTCGATGCGGATCACGTCGGCCCCGAGGTCGGCCAGGAGCGCCGCGCAGTACGGCCCGGCGATGTACCGTCCGAAGTCGAGGACCCGGATTCCCGTCAGGACGCCGCGCTGGTCGCTCAAGAGAGCACGAGCGGTTGGCCGTCGAGATCCTCGGCGCGCTCGACCTTGATGAGCACGGCAAAGCCCTTCTTGTCCGGATCGCGGTCCTTCTCGGGCTGGACGAGCCGGCGCCAGACCTCTTCGTACGCCGCGCCGGACTTGTGAATCTCCGCGGTGCCGTAGAACCGGGCGATGCCGCCCTTCGGCAGCACGCCGGCCTCGCGCAGCTGGGGCTTTCTCAGGAACACCGTGACCTTGGTCTTGTGATGGAGGTTGGCGTTCGTCGAGCCCTTGCCGCGCTCCCACAACGCGAGATGGTCGTCGTCGTAGACCATGGTGCTGCCCCGCGGCGTGATCTGGGCGAACCCGTTCGGCAGCACGGTACCGACCAGGCACACGTTGGCAGGAAAGGCCGTGTTGATGTGCTCGTGAA
>QHSM01000154.1 GCA_003221595.1 Candidatus Rokuibacteriota bacterium
CGCCGCGCGGCATCGCGACGCGATCGCCAGCACCGGCCGCTTTCTCACGTTCTCGGCCGGCGCCGCCACGATCGGCTACCGCATGCGCGAGAACCCTCGCGAGCGCGTTCCGCTGCGTCTCGTCCGCGAGACCGACTCGGGCGTCGTCGTCAGCGGCAAGGTCGGCATGTACACGAGCCCCGCCTACGCGGAGGACGTCTACGTCGGCAGCCACGGCGGGATCGAGCGCGGCCCGCATCGGCTGACGTTCGTCGTGCCTGTCAACGCGCCGGGCGTGACCGTGCTGTGCCGCAAGATCGCCGCGCGGCATCCGAATCCGTTCATGGCCCCGATGTCGAGCCGCTACGACGAGCTGGACGGTCAGATGTGGCTGGAGGACGTGTTCATCCCCTCGGAGCGCATCTTTCTCATGGACGTCACGCCCGAGCCGATGGCCTCCTGGCTCTTCTGGCATCAGCTCTACTGCTGGCTCTCGAAGGCGGAGTTCACGCTCGGTCTGGCGCTCGCCTGCACCCACGCCATGGGCCTCGTGGAGCACGAGCCGTCGATCGAGTACCTCATCGACCTCATCGTCGACGTCCAGACCGTGCGGAGCTGTACGACGGCCGCCGAGCTGGACCCCGAGGTCACCGCGGAGGGCTACTGCATTCCGAACCGGAGCCACATCGGCGCCGGCAGCATCGCCGTGATGAAGGCGCGACAGCGGATGGCCGAGATTCTCAGGATCCTGCCGGGTTCGTCGCTGGTCGTCGCGCCATCGGACAAGGACCTGGCGGCGCCGGAGGTCGGCGCCGGGCTCGCGGAGTCGTTCGAGGGCGGCGGGTACACGGCCCTGCAGCGCGCGGCGCTGCTCCAGCTGGCCTGCGATCATGTCGCATCGGCGCTGGACGGGCGCGAGTCCACGTTCGAGCTCCACGCCAACGGCGGCGTTCCGGCCTGGCGCGGGCGACTGCGCAAGTACTTCGGCCGCTACAACGAGCTCGCCAACGGCGTCCTTCGCGCGCTGAACGTCGACATGCCGGAGATCGACCTCGACATTCTCCGCGCCGCACCCCTGTCGCCGCGGCGGCCTGTCACACCGCCGACTCCGAAGGCGCCGCCGCCCGCCTCGGCCTAGCCGACGCTACGAAGCGCCGGTCGCGCCGACGCTCGCGCCCAGCGCCAGAGCCGGCGGGCGCCCGGCACCAGCCCATCGGGCATGAAGACGACGATGGCGACGAAGATGGCGCCGAGCACGAAGTTCCACCGCTCGATGTACGCGCTGACCACGTTCTTCATGATCACGACGAGCGCGGCCCCGGCGATCGGCCCCAGCAGGGTCGCCGTGCCGCCGGCGATGACCATCAGGAGCGCCTCGGCCGAGGCGGTGAGCGCGACGGCCTGCGGGCTCACGAACTGGTTGTAGTAGAGGTAGAGCAGACCGGCCACTCCGCTCCAGAATCCCGAGAAGAGGAAGGCGAGGAAGCGGATCATCCAGACGTGGTAGCCCAGCGCGTTCATGCGCCGCGGCTGGTCCCGCGTGCCCCGCACGCTGGCGCCGAAGGGCGAGGCGACGAAGACCGCCATCGTGGCCACCGCGAGAAGAAAGACCACGAGCGTCGCCCAGTAGAAGCCGGCCGGCGAGGTCAGCGAGAGGCCGAGCGGGCTCGGCCGGCCGCGGATCGCGATGCCGTTGTCGCCGTTGGTGATGCTGATCCAGCGATAGGCCACGCCCCACACGATCTGGCCGAGCGCCACGGTGATCATCACGAAGCCGAGCCCGGTGCCGCGCAGGGCCAGGACCGCGAAGATCGCCGAGGCGAGCAGCGTCACGGCGAGGGCGCCCACCGTGACCCCGACGGGGCCGTATCCTTCGTTCATGATGCGCGCGCCCGCGTACGCCGCGATGCCGAAGAGCCCAGCGTGGCCGAGGCTGACGAGCCCGGCGTAGCCGGCGAGCACGTTCACGCCGAGCGCGAGGATGGCGTAGAAGAGCACCTGGCTCGCGATGTTGACGTAGTAGGTTCCGCCGACCCAGTACGGCACCGCGGCCAGGATCGCCAGCGCGACGCCGAGGGCGAGCCGGCTCACGCGGCCGGTCGCCCGAAGAGGCCCTGCGGTCGCACCACCAGCACGATCAGCATGGGCAAGAACAGCACGACGTAGGCGAGCTCGGGAAACATCGCCTGGCCGAAGTTGTAGAGGAAGCCGACGACGAAGCTCCCGACCAGCGAGCCGAGCAGGCTGCCGCTCCCGCCGAGAATCACCACGACGAGGGCCAGGGGCAGCATCTCCCCGTCGAGCCCGGGATAGACGGAGAGAATCGGTCCGCCGATCACGCCGGCGAACCCGGCGAGCCACGCGCCCAGACAGAACACGACGGTGAAGAGCCGCGAGACCCGGATGCCGACGACCCTCGCCATCGCCGGGTCGTCGACGCCCGCTCGGATCATCGCGCCGAGCCGCGTCCGGTCGAGCAGCGCCCACAGCGCCACCGCGAAGACGACCGCGATCAGGCTGATGGCCAGTCGGTAGGTCGGAAAGCCCAGGCCCGCCACCGACGTCGCGCCGCGCAAGGCGCTCGGCGTGGCGATCCGGATGGGATCGCCGGTCCACACCATCAGGCAGACGTCGGCGATCATGAACGAGAGACCGAGCGTCACCAGCACCTGGGCAAGCTCGGCCCCGGCGAGCCGGCGCAGGATGAGGCGCTCGACGATCCCGCCGAAGACCGCGACCAGCAGGCCGCCCACGACCGCGGCCGTCCAGAAATCCACGCCGTGCGCGATCAGGCTCGTCGCCAGGTAGGCGCCCAGCATGAAGAACGAGCCGTGCGTCAGGTTGGGAATCTTCATGAGACCGAAGATCAGCGAGAAGCCGGCCGAGAGGAGGAACAGCAAGCCGCCCAGCGTGACGCTGTTGACGGCCAGCACGAGCCACAGGTTCATCGCGGTCCGATGCGCGCGGCGGGCTCGGGGGGCCGCCGAGCCCCCCTCACGATTTGAGCGGCGGGTAGTCGCGCGAGTACACGGGCTGCGCCAGGAACCACTTCTCGTCGTAGGTCCAGAACTGGCTCACCTTGGGATACGTCTTGATGGTGGTGTTGACGAGCTTGTCGCCCTTCCGCTCGCAGCGCCGGATGTAGAAGGTCCCGACGACGTTGCCGAAGTGGTCGAAGGAGAACGGGCCGCGCGGCGTGTCGACGAGGGCCACCGCGCGCAGCGCGCGGATGAACGCCTCGCGGTCGTCGGTCTTGCCGCCCGTCTTCTCCAGCGCGGCCTCGGCGACCATGCCGTTGATGTAGAGCCCGGCGGCGTAGAGACCGGGAATGTTGCCGTAGTCGCGCACGATCCCGTCGATGAACCGCTTGTTGCTCGGCGTGTCGAGGTCGCCCGTGTAGGCGGACACCGAGATCATCCCGACCGCCTCGTCGCCGTAGCTCTTCAGGAGCGCTTCGTCGCCGGCCGGCCCGCCGCCCAGCACGGGCAACTTGAGCCCCTGGTCCTGGTACTGCTTCATGAACTTCAGTGGATTGGATCCGGCGAACCCCTGGACGACGGCGTCGACGCCGCTGATCTGGGCCAGGTACGGCGTGTAGTCGGGTGTCACCAGAGGCGGCCAGAGCTTCTTGACGACCCGGCCGCCGGCGTCCTCGAAGACGCGCTGGAAGCCGGCCATCTGCTCGTGGCCGAACGCGAAGTCGTCGGCGATGGTGATCACCCGCTTGAACTTCAGCTCCTTCGCCGCGTAGTCGGCCAGCGGGTGCATGTTCTGCGACGAGGTCGCAGAGGCCCGTACGAAGTACGGGTTGGGCCGGCGCTGGGTCATGTCCTCGGCGGCGGCGAGGCTCAGGATCGGCATCTTCGCCTGGGCGGCGTAGTCGGTGATGGCCAGGAGCTCGAAGGCCGCGAGCGGTCCGAAGATCATGTCGACGTGGTCGCGCTCCACCAGCTCCTGGGTCTTGGTCTTCGTGCCGGCGGGATTGCCGCCGGTGTGGATCCCGCCCGCGGCGAGCGGGCCGGTCTTCACGGTGAGCAGGCCGATGTGCACGGGCTTGGACTGGCTGATCGCCGGCGCCGGCAGCGTCGCGACCGCCATCGCTCCCGCCGTCCCCGCCAGGAATTCACGCCGACCGATTCTCGTCGCCATCGCGGTCTCCTTCGCCTCGAGGTCAGTAGCTCTTGGGAAGCCCGAGCACGTGCTCCGAGATATGGTTCAAGACCATCTGCTGCGACACCGGCGCGATCTTGTAGAGACGCACCTCGCGCCAGAGCCGCTCGATGTAGAACTCCTTCGCGTAGCCGTAGCCGCCGTGGGTCTGCAGCGCCACGTCGCACGCCTCGAAGCCCGCCTCGGCCGCCAGGAGCTTGGCCGTGTTCGACTCGGCGCCGCAGGGCCGCCCGTTGTCGAAGAGCCACGCCGCCTTCAGGCCGATCGGCCGGTCGAAGACGATGCGCTCCTTCGCGTACTGCACGGCGCGATCGAGCGCGGCGCGTCCGATGCCGACCGCCTCGATGCCGGTGAAGATGCGCTCGGGGTTCAGCGAGTCGAGCAGATGGTAGAAGCCCCGGCCCACCTCGCCGACGACGTTCGCCTCGGGAATCTCGAGGCCGTCGATGAAGATCTCGTTGGAGTCGACGG
>QHSM01000155.1 GCA_003221595.1 Candidatus Rokuibacteriota bacterium
CCAGCACCGGCGTCTCGTCGCTGAGCGTGTTCAGCCGCCGCAGCGAGACCTCGACGCCGGCGCGTCCGGCCACCGCCGTGAGATGAATGATGGCGTTCGTGGAGCCACCGATGGCGAGCAGCACGCGCAGCGCGTTCTCGACCGAGCGCTCCGTGATGATCTGGCTCGGCCGCAGGCGCGTCGCCGCCAGCGTCACCGCCTGCTGCCCGCTCGCCTCCGCGGCGCGCAGCCGATCGGCGTGCACCGCCGGAATCGCCGCGGTGCCCGGCAGCGCCATGCCGAGCGCCTCGGCGATCGAGGCCATCGTGCTCGCGGTGCCCATGACCGCGCAGGTGCCCGCGGTCGTCGCGAGATTCTCCTCGATGCGCTCGATCTCGGCCGCGGTGACGCCGCCGGCGCGGTACTTCGCCCAGAACCGCCGGCAATCCGTGCACGCGCCGAGGCGCTCGCCGCGATAGGACATGGGCATCATCGGTCCGGCCAGGAGCTGCACGGCCGGTACGTCCGCCGACGCGGCGCCCATGAGCTGAGCCGGCACCGTCTTGTCGCAGCCGCCCACCAGGACGACCGCGTCCATCGGCTGCGCGCGGATCATCTCCTCGACGTCCATGGCCATGAGGTTCCGGAACATCATGCTCGTGGGATTCAGGAACACCTCGCCGAGCGAGATCGTCGGGAAATCGATCGGGAGCCCGCCGGCGGCCAGCACGCCGCGCTTCACCGCCTCGATCAGCTCCGGGAAATGCCGGTGGCAGTTGTTGAAGCCGCTGGCCGACTGCGCGATGCCGACCACCGGCCGCGCCAGCATCGCCTTCGAATAGCCCATCGACGTCGCGAACGAGCGGCGCAGGTAGAGCGCGAAGTCCGGGTCGCCGTAGTTGGTGAGCCCGCGGGCGAGCCCGTGGGGCGCGTTCGGCGCCGTCATGCCGTGCCCAGCCGCGCGCCCGGGAGCAGCCCCGCGGTCTTGGCGAAGGCCCCCGCGGCGACCTTCGGCCCGCCGTCGGCGCGCACGCGGGTCACGAGGATCCGGCCGCCGGGCGCGGCGACCGTCATCCCCGCGTCGTCGACGGCGAGCACTTCCCCGGGCTGACCGGCCGCGCCGCCGTCCAGCTTCTTGGCGTCGAGGAGCTGCACGGTCGCTCCCGAGCAGGTCGTCCACGCGCCGGGCTGGGGATCGGCCCCGCGGATGAGGTTCCAGACTGTCTGCACCGGCTTCTGCCAGTCGATCTGCACGTTCTCCTTCTTGCACCACCCCTCGTACGTCGCCCTGGACTCGTCCTGAACGATCTTCGGCGCCTTCCCGGCGCGCACCAGATCGACGCCCTCGAGCAGCGCCGCGACCCCGAGCGGAAAGAGCCGGTCGAAGTAGAGGCTGCCGAGCGTGTCGGTGTCCCGGATCTCGACTTCCTTCTGCAGGAGGATCGGCCCGGTATCGAGCCCCTGGTCGGGCCAGAAGATGGTGAGCCCGGTGCCGGTCTCGCCCATGATGATCGGCCAGTTGATCGAGCTCGGCCCGCGGTGGCGCGGGAGCAGCGAGGGATGGTACTGGATCGTGCCGCGCGTGGGCAGATTCAGCACCTCCTCGGGCACGATGAGCGTGACGTAGGCCATCACGCACAGATCCGCCTTGAGTCGGCCGAATTCCTCCCACACCTCGGGCTTGTTGCGAAACGATCGCGGCTGGTGGACCGGCAGGCCGCGTGCGAGCGCGGCCTCCTTCAGGGGATCGACCCGCCCGCCCTGGGCCGGATCGGGGGCACAGTACACACCGACGACGTTTTCCCCGCGCTCGATGAGCGCTTCCAGCACGCTCTTGCCGAATGCCTGCTGCCCGTGGACGACGATGCGCATGATGTCCTCTCCCGAGGGCTTCGCTCTAGCCCTGGACCATGGTGGCATTGATGTCTACACGATTGAAGGCTCGATGGGCAAGCGCGTGGATTGGAGCGCCGTCGGGAGTAGGCTCGGATCGTCGTGTCGCGCCGCCGGCAAAGGCCAGGCGCGGGGAGGAACCGATGAGGAAGAGCAAGGGCGCGCGCCGCGGGGTGACCGTGGCCTTCTGGTGGTTCATGCTGGTCTCGCAACACCCCAACCAGGTGCTGACCGCCGCCACGCAGGGGCCCTTCGTGACCCAGGCTCAGTGCGAGTGGGGGCGGCAGCAGATCGGGGTGACGACGGGCCTGCGGGGCGGGCAGGGAGTCGGCTGGGGTACGACGCAATGCTGGAACGACGCGCCCTAGACGGCGTTCGGCGCTAGTCCCAGTCCTCGACCCCCCGGTACCAGCCGAGGGGCGGGGGGTTCACCTGCTTCTCTTCGCGGACCCACCCGCGCGCCCGCAGGCAGCCGCGGTATATCTGTTCACTCCTGACTCCGTACGCGACCATCTGCGGCGTCGGACTCGACTCCTTGAGGCATTCCCGGCTGTCGATTTCGAACTGCTCCGCCGTGCCTCCCGGCTTGCCCCAGTAGTGCTTGCATCCAGCCAGCACCGTGACGAGGACGAGAGGAACGATCACCAGATATGCCACACGCCGGAGGGACATGGTCGACCTCCTTCTTGCAGGTGCGCCGGATATGATACCTCGCAGAGGCTTCGAAGATTGGCCCGCGCCCTCGGCGTGCCGGTGACGGAGTTGCTGGAATGACGGGAGCTGGAGTGCTTGTACTCCGGTCCATGGGGCCGCACCTTGACTGTGCAGTTCTGGGGAACATCTTCGAGTCGCGCGGGAGCACTGGGCTCTACCACGCAAAGGCCCCAGCCCGGCTGGCACCGCCGGGGGCCAGGCCACCGAAAGGAGACGACGATGGCGAAGGCGCTGGATGCCGCCCTTGACGAGATCGAAACCGAGTACCGGAAGCTGAAGATGCTCGTCGCAGAGCGGGCCGCGCTCTCTAAGCCGAAGGACGGCGCGTGATGGCCGCCCGGGTGATCTGGCTTATCGTGTCCTGTCTAAGTCTGACCGGTTGTGCGCACTACTGGTACCGGGCCGACGGAGGGCAAGGGACGCTCGCGCAATTCACGAAGGATCACCGCGAGTGCCTGGAAACCGGAACGCCGGTTCCTAACCAGCCCGGGTACGTCTTGATCGAGCAGAGCGCGTTCCGGAACTGTCTCTTCCTGCGCGGCTGGCGTCGGGAGGACCGCAACAAGGAAATGGTTCCGCCGGGCTACTTTCGGGGCGTGGAGGACTTCGAGCTCCAGGCCATCGCCGTCGATCGGTTGCCCGCACAGCCGAGCTCGGCCTACGTCCAGTCAGGGCCTGCATCTCGCGGCGGCGCGTTCGAGAACACACCCGCGCAGGATCGAGCGTGGAGCGCCTACCGGGTCTGTACGGCAGAAACAGGCGCTAATGCCGTCATGCAACGCGTTGAGCCAGACGGGCGCTACTTTGTCCGCTGTTCAGATCGCTGTACGCGCTGGACCGAGTTCACGGATTGTATGAGAGAAAAGACTCGAGCACTCCGAGGGAGCCCATGACTTGGACGCCGCTGCCCGCGTCGTCGGGAGAGCAGCGCCGTGACCCGTCGTGTAACGTGGTAGAGTCATTCGACAAACAGCGCGGAGGGGTGGCCGAGCCCGGTCGAAGGCGTCCGACTCGAAATCGGATAGGGGCCCAGAAGGTCCCTCGGGGGTTCAAATCCTCTCCCCTCCGCCAATTACTCCAGGTGTTCGCCGA
>QHSM01000210.1 GCA_003221595.1 Candidatus Rokuibacteriota bacterium
GACAATCTGCTGCCGCAGTATCGGGCGCGAGATGGCAACGCGGCGAGTCTCGCGCTGGCCAAACGAGTCGGGTTCGTTGAGTACGGGTGGATGGCCACGGTTCTCGTCCGCCTGCCGAACAGCGCAGTGCAGCCGACCGAGGCTCGCGATGCTCGCCCCGGCCGCTGACCGCGATCGTTAGACCTCGCTAGAAAATGACCGAGATTAGCAACTGGGTTGAAACCTGGCGCGAGCTAGGAGTGGGCGATTCGCCGGAGCTCAGGCGCCTCTATGGCGAGGTTCTAGGTCGGTACTCCGAGCCACATCGCCACTACCACACGTATCAGCACCTTGCGGAGTGCTTCGAGAAGGTCCAAGACATCATCTCTCTGGTGGTCCAGCCAGCCGAGGTAAACGTTGGCCTCTGGTTCCACGATGTGATCTACGACACCCAACGCCACGATAATGAGGAGCGGAGCGCGGATTGGGCACGCTCCGCTGCGCGAGAATTTGGCGCCAGTGCAGACAGCGCTCAGAGGATCTACGAGCTCATCATGTTCACACGCCATGCCGCAGAGCCAGTCGGCATCGATGCCCAAGTTCTTGTGGACGCCGACCTGTCCATTCTCGGTGCGCAACCTGCGCGGTTCCAGGAGTATGAGGCGCAGGTTCGAAGGGAGTATGGGTGGGTACCGGACGCGATGTTCCAGTCGACGAGAGCCAAGATACTGAAGGAGTTCCTCGGCAGGCCTCACCTGTATTGTACGGCCCACTTTCGTGAGCGATACGAAGCACAGGCGCGTCGCAATCTACAACACTCTCTGCGATACCTCGAGGCGCACGGTGCTGCGGGAGCCTGACAACCTGGTGGAGCGGTCCGGCCCAGAGCGCCCGGCCGCTCACCAGGAGGGTTGAGCGACCGGGATGAAGTTTCGCGGCATCGCAACACGGATCATCATCGTGCTTGGCATCAGCGGGCTCCTTGCGGGTACAGCCGCCTCGTGGGTGCTGGGTTCGCGGCTCGTTCGACCACTCAACCGCGCGGTGCCGCTGCCAGCTGGCTTCCCGGCTCAGGTGGTCTCGTTACCAGGGCCGGGGCACGCGATCGCCGGATGGTGGCTTGACCAGAGCGTGAACTCGCCAGTCGTTCTACTTCTTCACTCCATCCGCGCCGACCGCTCCTCGATGATCTCGAGGGCAAAGCTGCTGTCCAACCACGGGTTCTCAGTCCTCCTCATCGATCTTCAAGGCCATGGCGAGACGTCAGGTACTGCGATCACCCTCGGGGCACGTGAGGCCGATGATGTCCGCGCCGCGCTTGCTTGGCTCAAAAGGACAGTACCGACGCGGCGGTTGGGGGTCATCGGCTGCTCTCTCGGCGGAGCGGCCGTCCTACTTGCCCCGCAACCGATCGGCTTCGATGCCGTCGTTCTCGAAGCCGTGTACCCCCGAGTCGCTAAAGCCGTTGAGAATCGGATTCGCATCAGAGTAGGGCCGCTCGCACCCGTGCTCGCGCCCATCTTACTTGTCCAACTCCATCCGCGGTTGCACGTCTGGCCGCGCGACCTCGAGCCGATTCGCTCGATCGCTGAGCTTGGCTCACCAGTCCTCGTGGTCGCAGGATCGCTCGACGAGCACACGACATTGGCGGAATCTGAAGAGCTCTTCGGCACGGCTGTCCCGCCTAAGAAACTCTGGGTCGTGCGAGGCGCTCGTCACCAAGACTTCCTCTGATTCGATCCGACGGGCTACGAGTCAGAAGTAGTCGGATTTCTTGTCCGACAGCTAGCGGCCGGTCGCCAAACAACAGGCTGACAAGCCTCGCACGGACGTCGTATTGACCCCGACCGCCCGCCCCGCATAGCATGAGGGCCGCTCGGCTCCGCACCCGGCCGCCTGCAGATTGTGGAGGATCGCGATGACTGGACGAGTTCGGTTCGCCCTGTTGGCAGCGCTCCTGGTGATCGGGCTCACCTCGCCCGCTCTCGCCCAGAAGCCGGTCAAGATCGGCGTCCTCACGCCGCTCTCCCCTCCCGGAGACGCGGCCGCCGGGCAGTTCATCGCCCGCGGCGCCAAGATGGGTGCGGACGACGTCAACGCGCGCGGCGGGGTGCTGGGCGGGCGGAAGATCGAGCTGGTCGTCGAGGACGATTCGGGCACGCCGGAAAAGGGCGCGGCCGGGTTCCGCAAGCTCGCCACGCAGGACCAGGCGGTCGCGGTCGTCGGACAGTTCCACAGCTCCGTGATGACGGCCGTCCAGGCGCTCGCCGAGCAGTTCAAGGTCCCGGTCTTCTCCACGCAGGCCTCGGCGCGCCAGATCACCGAGCAGCACCTGACCTACACCTTCCGCACGCACGTGATCGATCCCGATCGTTGCCAGATGTGGACGCGCTGGGTCAAGGAGCGCGGCTTCAAGCGCGCCGCGCTGATCACGGAGAACACGGACTACGGCGTGGGCCTGGTCGAAGAGACCAAGAAGGCGTTCGCCTCCATGTACCCCGGCGGCGAGCTGAAGACGATCATCTTCGACCGCGCGGTGGTCGACCTCACGCCGCAGCTCCTGGAGATCAAGAACTGGAAGCCGGACGTGCTGCTCAACGGCGGCATCGGCACTCCGATGTACCTCATCGCCAAGCAGGCCTACGACATCGGACTGCATCCGGCAGTGCCGATGCTCATCTCCTACGACGCGCCGTCGCGGCCCGAGTACTGGAAGACCCTGGGCGAGAAGGGCACGTGGGCGTCGTTCATCGTCTACTACCACCCGACCATGAAGCTGACCGCTCGCGGTGAGGCCTTCCGCAAGAAGTACATGGCCGAGTTCAAGGAGGACCCGATCTACGGCGCCCTCAACGGCTATGCCCAGGTGCAGCTCCTGGCCGACGCGCTGAACGCCGCCAAGAGCGACAAGAGCGACGACCTGGTCAAGGCGCTCCTGGCCGGGAAGTTCGAGGGCTGGAACGGCACGATCAGCTTCTCGCGCGGCGAGGGCCCGTACTGGCAGCAGTGGACGCCCCCGATGCTCGTGACCCAGTACACCAGGACGGAGATGCCGTTCACCGAGGTGAAGATCGTTTACCCGTCCGAGCTCAAGACCGGCGACTGGATGCCGGCGCCGAAGCGCTGACATCGCGGGGCGATCGTTGGACGCGGTGCTGCTTTCCCAGTACGTCCTCTCGGGCGTGGTCATCGGCGTGATCTACAGCCTGATGGCCCTCGGGATCACCTTCATCTACAGCATCATGAAGATGATCAACTGGGGAATGGGCGAGTTCTACATGATCGGCAGCTACGTCCAGTACGCGCTGATCGTGAGTCTCTTCGGGCCCCGGCAGTGGTACCTGGCACTCCCGGTGGCGATGGGGGCCGTCTTCCTCCTCGGGCTCGTCGTCCAGCGGCTCCTCCTCCGGCCGATGTTCGTGGGCGGCATCGAGCGGCGGGACGAGTATGCGACGGTCATCACGATCGCGCTGATGGTCCTCTTCCGGAACCTCGCCATCGTTCTCGGCGGGCCGAACCAGTACGCCCCGCCCGACTACGCGCGCCCCGTGACGCTCGGAACGCTCCCCATCTCGGGCAACCGCTTCGTCGCGCTGATCAGCACGCTGGTCCTCCTCGGCCTCTTCTACCTGGTGATCAAGTGGACGTGGGTGGGGCGCGCGCTGCGCGGCGCCGCCCAGAATCGCGTCGGCATCCAGACCGCCGGGATCGACGTGCTCCGCCTGGACATGCTGGCGTTCGGGGTCGGCGTGGCGCTGGCGGCCGCGGCCGGCGCCCTGCTGGCGCCCGACTTCCTCGTCTACCCCGAGAACGGCGCCATCTCGACCTTCAAGGGCTTCGAGATCATCGTGATCGGCGGGCTCGGCTCGATCCTCGGCAGCATCGTGGGCGGTGTGCTGCTCGGCGTGATCGAGGCGCTCGGCTCGGTGTTCGTCTCGTCGGCTTACAAGGACCTCTACGG
>QHSM01000211.1 GCA_003221595.1 Candidatus Rokuibacteriota bacterium
AGGATGGTGACGATGGGCCAGAACGGGGCGCTCTGCGACGAGCCCGAGAAGGAGTGCCAGCAGATCAACCGTCGCGTCCACCTGGAGTTCCGCAAGCTCGCGGCGGCGGCGCCGATGCCGGCGACCGTGGCGGGCGCGACCACCGGCGATCCGGCGCCCACCGGCACCACGTCGCCGGCGGGTGATCGATGATCGGATCGATCGCGCGTGCGCGACGGCACGGCGCACGCCTGATCCTGCTCGCGAGCCTCATCACCGCCCCGGCGGCCACTGCCGCCGGGGCGGAGAGCGCCCCCGTACCGCCCGGGCGCGTCACCGAAGGCGCGCTCTTCTGGCGGACACCCGAGTCGCAGGCGCTCGTGCCCGCGCCCTTACTCGGCACCGACGTCCACATGGTCGTGACCGGAATCGTCGGGCGAGCGCGCGTCCGCCAGGAGTTCACCAACCCCGGCAGCGCGTGGACCGAAGGTATCTACGTCTTCCCGCTGCCCGAAGACGCCGCCGTCGACCACCTGCGGATGCGGATCGGCGAGCGCGTCATCGAGGGCGTCATCAAGGAGCGGGCCGCCGCCAAGGCCCAGTACGAGGGAGCAAAGCGCGCGGGGCAGCGCGCGAGCCTCGTGGAGCAGGAGCGGCCCAACATCTTCACGACGTCCGTCGCCAACGTGCCGCCGGGCGCCGCGATCACCGTCGAGATCGAGTATCAGCACGCGATCCGGTACGACAGCGGGCAATTCCGTCTGCGCTTTCCGATGGTCGTGGGTCCACGCTACATCCCGGGGACCCCGGCCCCGCCGTCATCGGGCGGCGAGGGTTGGGCGCCCGACACCGATCAGGTGCCCGACGCCTCACGCATCACGCCGCCGGTAGCGCATCCGTCGCGGGGTCCGCTCAACCCGGTCAGCCTCGTGATCGAGCTCGATCCCGGGGCGCCGCCTGCGCGCCTGGAGTCGTCCTATCACGAGATCCAGACCACGCCGCTGGCCGGCGGCCGCTACCGGATCGAGCTGGCTCGGGGCACTGTCCCTGCCGATCGTGACTTCGAGCTCGTGTGGCAGCCGCACGCCGAGGCCGCGCCGCTGGCGAACCTGTTCACCGAGCGGAAGGGCGGTGAGACGTTCGCGCTCCTGATGGTGACGCCGCCCGCGCCCGACGCGCTCGACGGGGCTCGCCTGCCGCGCGAGGTCATCTTCGTGATCGACAACTCGGGCTCCATGCACGGCGCGTCGATCGATCAGGCGAAGGCGGCGCTGAAAATGGCCCTCGGGCGCCTCCGCCCGGCTGATTCCTTCAACGTCATCCGCTTCAATCACACGACCGACGCGCTCTTTTCCGATGCGCGGGCCGCGACGCCGCAGAACCTGGCCCTGGCCGATCGCTACGTCAGCCGGCTCCACGCCGACGGCGGCACCGAGATGCTGCCCGCGCTCCAGCTGGCGCTCGACGGTCACGAGCATCCCGGCCGCCTGCGGCAGGTCATCTTCCTGACCGACGGCAGCGTCGGCAACGAGGCGCAGCTCTTCGCCGCGATCCACGAGCGTCTCGGCGACAATCGCTTGTTTACCGTCGGGATCGGCTCGGCCCCGAACAGCCACTTCATGCGGGAAGCCGCCCGGCTCGGCCGCGGCACCTTCACCTACATCGGAAGCGTCACCGAGGTGAAGGACAAGATGATCGCCCTCTTCGGCAAGCTCGAGTCTCCGGCCCTGACCGACGTGCGCCTCGAGCTCGCCGGCGGCTCGGCGGTCGAGACCGTACCGGAGCGGATCCCCGACGTCTACCTCGGCGAGCCCGTCACGGTCGCGCTGAGAGCCGCCGCGCTGCCGCCGCGCGTGGTGCTGCGAGGCCGGCTCGGCCCGGACCGGTGGGAGCGCGAGCTCTCACTCCAGGCGACCGACGCGGCCGCGGGACTGTCGGTGCACTGGGCTCGCGGGAAGATCGCCGGCCTGCTCGACACGCGACGAACCGGCTCGCCCGACGACGAGATCCGCCGCGCGGTGCTCGAGCTCGCGCTGGCCTTCCACCTCGTGAGCCCGTACACCAGCCTGATCGCGGTGGACGTCACGCCGGTCCGTCCGGGAAGCGCAGACCTTCACACGCTGGCGCTCGAGACGAATCTGCCGCACGGCTGGGACTACACCGCCGTCTTCGGCCTGGGCCAGGGCGCGACGGCGGGACCGGTTCACCTGGCGCTCGGGCTCGCGGCGCTCCTGCTCGCCGGTGCGCTCGGCGTCGTCGCCCGCCGCACGACGAAGGCATGACGCGGCGGCGCGTCCTGATCGTCGTGGCGGGCCTCCTCGCCGTGCTGGGGCTCGAGCAGCTCGGCCAGGGCGCCTGGATCCACGTCAAGGCTCGGCTCGCTCAGCACCTGCTGCAGCGAGCCTGGGCCCGGACCGCCCGGGGCGAGACCCGGGCGCGGCCGTGGCCGTGGGCCGACACCTGGCCGGTCGCCCGGCTGCGGGTGCCGGCCCACGACGTCGATCTCATCTTTCTGTCCGGCGTGAGCGGCCGCACGCTCGCCTTCGGCCCCGGCCACGCGCCAGGAAGCGCGGCGCCCGGAGCCCCGGGCACGGCGATCGTCACCGGGCACCGCGACACACATTTCCGCTTTCTGGAGCATATGAAGCCCGGCGACGAGCTCCTCGTGGAGCTTCCGGGCGGGCGACCGAGGCGATTACGGATCGAGGGGGTGTCGGTGGTCGACTCGCGGACGGCCGTGATCCGGAGCGAGGACCGATCCGCCGGGCTGATCCTGATGACCTGCTATCCGTTCGACGCCGTCGTGCCGGGGGGCCCGCTCCGCTACGTGGTGACCGCGCGCGCCTCGGGCAGCTGAGGCCGGAACAAAAATTTCGGGCGGCATCCTCTCTCGCGAGAAGATGAGGCCGTGCGGCGTAGATCTCGACGCCGGCGGCGCCGCGTCTGGACCCTCCTCGGACTCGCG
>QHSM01000212.1 GCA_003221595.1 Candidatus Rokuibacteriota bacterium
CCGCCGCCACTCTGGCGTGGCGCTACTTCGGGACGGCCGTGCCGGCCGTTCCCGCTCCCGCCGCAGCCTTCGTCGGCGCGCAGAAGTGCGCGGGCTGCCATCGGGAAGAGCACGCGCGCTGGGCGGAATCGGATCATGCGCGGGCGATGCAGATCGCGGGCGACACGACGGTGCTCGGCGACTTCGCCGACCGCCGCTTCACCCAGGGCGCCGTCACCTCCACGATCTTCCGTCGCGAGGGCCGATTCATGGTCCGGACCGACGGGCCGGATGGAAAGCTGGCCGACTTCGAGATCAAGTACACGTTCGGCGTGAGGCCGCTCCAGCAGTATCTCGTCGAGCTCCCGGGCGGCCGGCTGCAGGCGCTGTCGATCGCCTGGGATACGCGCCCGCGCGAGTCGGGCGGCCAGCGGTGGTTCCATCTCTATTTGAGCGAGAAGATCGACTTCCGCGACGAGCTCCACTGGACGCGCCGGCAGCAGAACTGGAATTACATGTGCGCGGACTGCCACTCGACGAACGTCCGCAAGAACTACGACGGGGCCGCCGATCGCTACGCCACGACGTGGTCGGAGATCAACGTGGCGTGCGAGGCGTGCCACGGTCCGGGCTCCCGCCACGTGGCCTGGGCCGAGACGGCGCGTCCGGGAAGGACGTACGACCCGAGCGACGACAAGGGGCTGACGGTGGTCCTGCGGGAGCGGCGGGGCGTGCAGTGGACCATCGACCCCGGGTCGGGCAACGCGAAGCGCAGCGCGCCCCGGACCACCGCGGTGGAGCTCGGCGTCTGCGCCCAGTGTCACGCCCGGCGAAGCCAGATCTCGTCCGAGTACACCGCGGGCCGGCCGTTCCTCGATCACTACGTGCCCGCGCTGCTCACGGCGCCGCTCTACTGGCCCGACGGGCAGCAGCGGGACGAGGTCTACAGCTGGGGATCGTTCCTGGAGAGCCGCATGCACGCGGCCGGCGTGACGTGCAGCGACTGTCACGAGCCCCACGGGCAGAAGCTCCGCGCGCCGGGCAACCAGGTGTGCAGCCAATGCCACGCGCCGGCGAAGTACGACACCGCCGCGCACCATTTTCACCGGCCCGACGGCCGGGGCGCCGCGTGCGCGGGCTGCCACATGCCGGCGACTCGCTACATGCTCGTCGACCCGCGCCACGACCACAGCCTGCGGGTGCCGCGGCCGGACCAGTCGGTCGCGCTCGGCGTGCCCAATGCGTGCACGAGCTGCCACACGGATCGCAAGCCGGACTGGGCCGCGGCGAAGGTGCAGAGCTGGTATGGCCGGCCGGCCGGCGGCTATCAGCGGTTCGCCGAGACGTTCCACCAGGCTGAGACAGGCGCGAGTGTCGCCATTCAGCAGCTGACCGCGCTCGCCCGCGACACCTCCGTGCCCGGTATCGTGCGGGCGTCGGCGCTGGCGCGAATGACGGCCGATCTCGGCCGGGCGCCGGCCGGCGCGGACGCGGTGACGCGGGCGGTCGGCGACGCCGATCCGCTCGTGCGCCGCGCGGCGCTGGCCGCGCTCGAGCTCCTGCCGCCGGACGCGCGCATCGCCGCCGCCGTGCCGCTCCTGAGCGACCCCGTGCGCATCGTCCGGATCGAGGCGGCGCGCGTGCTGGCGCCGGTCCGGCCCGAAGCGCTCAGCGCGGACGCGCGCGCGGCCTACGAGCGCGCGGCCGCCGAGTTCGTCGCCGCCCAGCGGGCGAACGCGGATCGGCCGGAGTATCGGACCAACCTCGGCACGTTCTTCGCGACCCTAAGACGGGTCGCCGACGCGGAGACGGAGCTCCGTGCAGCGCTCACGCTCGACCGGACGTTCGTGCCGGCCTACGTGAACCTCGCCGACCTCTACCGCGCCGAGCAGCGCGAGCCCGACGTCCGCCGCGTGCTCGAGGAAGGGTTGGCGGTCGCGCCTGACGCCGCCGCGCTCGATTACGCGTTGGGGCTGGCCCTCGTGCGCGCGCAGCGGACCCCCGACGCGCTGACGCACCTCGAGCGGGCGGCCATGCGCGCTCCCGACAACGCGCGCTTCGTCCACACCTACGCGGTGGCTCTCCAGTCGGCAGGCCGACCCGAGAAAGCCGTCGCCGTGCTGGAGAAAGGGCTGCAGCGCCATCCCAACGACCGCGACATGCGGGAGTTCCTGGCGCAGCTCCGCGGGCGATCGAGCCGCTGACGGGCTCGCGGAGTCCGCCGCGGCGGGCCGTCGCATGGGACCAAGGTCGGATTTGCGGTCTCGCGACCTCCGGCTATGCTCGTCGCGCCTTGACCCCCTGTCGCGTGTCGACCCGGCTGGTGCTGACGGCATTCGCGGTGATGCTCGCGGCGCGCGCAACCGTCGATGTGAGCACGACCCAGTACGTGGGCGCGCCTCGGTAGACCTGCGCTATCTCGTGGGCGTCGGGTGGTCGTTCTGATGCTTCCCCAAAGGAGAGGACTCATGACCATCACACGTCTCGTTCGCGTGGTTTCACTCACGTTGTCTCTCGCGGTCACGCTCGCGCTCGCGGCCGATCCGGCGCGGGCGCAGGATCTCCAGGGCACGCTGAAGAAGATCAAGGACAGCGGCACGATCACGCTCGGCTACCGGGAGCAGTCGGTGCCATTCGCGTTCAAAGGTGACGACGGCAAGCCGGCCGGCTACTCGGTCGACCTCTGCAAGAGCGTCGTGACGGGCGTGCAGCAGCAGCTCAAGCTTCAGAAGCTCGACGTGAAGTGGGTGCCGGTCACCGTCGACACGCGTATCTCGGCGGTCGTCGGCGGCACCATCGACCTCGAGTGCGGCTCGACGACCAACACGCTCTCGCGGCAGGAGCAGGTCGATTTCAGCAACATGACCTTCGTCGACGGCGGCAGCCTTCTCGTCAAGACGACGGCGACGCTGACCAGCTTCCAGGACTTCGGCGGAAAGAAGGTCGGCGTCATCCCGGGCACGACGACCGAGGCGGCGCTGCGCGGGGCGCTCCAGAAGGCGCTCGTCACCGCGCAGATCATGCCGGTCAAAGACCACCGCGAGGGGCTCACCGGCGTGGAGAACGGGACGCTCGACGCCTACGCGTCGGATCGCGTCATCCTTATCGGCCTCGCCGTGACGGCGAAGGATCCCGCGCTGTTCGCCATCGCCGACACGTACCTGTCCTACGAGCCGTACGGCCTCATGCTCCGGCGCGGCGACGCGGCGTTCCGGCTGTCCGTCAACCGGGCGCTCTCCCAGCTCTACCGATCCGGCGAGATCATGCAGATCTACGGTCGGTGGTTCGGCAAGCTGGGCAAGCCCGGCAATCTCCTGCTCGCCATGTATGCGTTGAACGCGATTCCGGAGTAGCCGGGCCACCCCGAGGCTGAAGCTCCGCCGGTCCGGCCCTCCCGCGGCCGGACCGGCTGGTATGCTAATCGCGCCATGACCGTGGGCTCGCGGTGGCGTACGCGGCGCTGGCGTTATCGAGCCGGACCTCCTGGAGGCGGGTCAGGAGGGCATCGAGGATCGCGACGACCTCGTCACCAGCATCATGCCCGCGCTGGCGAGGACGACATCACGCGCGCGCTCGCTCCCGGCCAGACCGACGAGGCCGCGCGCGAGCAGGCGCGCGAGGTCCTCGTCCGCGCCGCGGCGGAGAAAGCGCAGGCCGAGTGGCTCGAGGGCGCGCGCCGGCGCGCCGCGATCCGCGTCTTGATCCCGGACGGCGCGGTGATCCCGCCGCCCTTTCCCCCGCCTTGACGCGGGGGGATC
>QHSM01000213.1 GCA_003221595.1 Candidatus Rokuibacteriota bacterium
CCAATTACACCGACCACATGGCCGAGATGGCGCGGGCGCAAGGGCAGGCGCCCGGACCGAACATGAAGGAGCTGGGCGAGAAGCCCTGGCACTTCGTGAAGAGCTCGAAGAGCTCGGTGGTGGGGCCCGGAGCCAGGGTGAAGCTGCCGGTCTATTCGCAGATGGTGGACTGGGAGGTCGAGCTCGCCGCGGTGATCGGCCGCGCGGCGCGCGACGTGTCGGTGGAGAAGGCCCTGGACTACGTGGCCGGCTACACGATCGCCAACGACCTCTCCGCGCGCGACGTCATGCGGCGGGACAAGAACCCGGCGACCTCGCCGTTTCACTACGACTGGCTCAGCCAGAAGTGCTTCGACGGCGCCTGCCCGCTCGGCCCGTGGATCGTGCCGGCCAGCGACATTCCCTACCCTCAGAACCTCGCCCTGAAGCTCTGGGTGAACGACACGATGATGCAGGACTCGCACACCGGCAAGATGATCTTCAGCACCGCCGAGCAGATCGCCATGCTGTCCTCGCGCGTGACGCTCTACCCCGGCGATCTCATCCTGACCGGAACCCCGGCGGGCGTGGGAATGCCCCGCCGGACGTTCCTGAAGGCCGGGGACACCGTGAAGCTCTGGATCGAGGGCATCGGCGAGCTGAGCCACACGATGGCGGGCTGAGGCCCATGAGCGAAGGCGACCGCCAACCGTATGTCGGTCGACCGCTCCGGCGCACGGAAGATCCGAAGCTCGTCACGGGTCGCGGGCAATACGTCGACGACATCAAGATGCCCGGGCTCGCGCACCTGGCGTTTCTCCGGAGCCCGCACGCCCACGCCCGTGTGATCGCGCTCCGGACCGACGCGGCTCGCCGCGCCCCGGGCGTGCTCCGGGTCGTCA
Organism: Candidatus Rokuibacteriota bacterium; assembly: GCA_003221595.1. Classification (GTDB taxonomy): domain Bacteria; phylum Methylomirabilota; class Methylomirabilia; order Rokubacteriales; family CSP1-6; genus AR31. The sequence continues at coordinate 882 of QHSM01000213.1, forward strand.
CGGCCGGCGACCTTGGACCGCTGGGTCCCCTGCCCTTCATGGCGATGCTGCCCGGGCTGAAGCACGTCCGGTGCCCGTACCTGGCGGGCCCCGTCGTCGACTCGACGGGCGTTCCCGTCGCCGCGGTCGTCGCCGAGAGCGCCGCGCTCGCTCGCGATGCCGCCGAGCTGATCGAGGTCGAATACGAGCCGCTGCCGCCGATCGCCGATCCCGAGCGCGGCCTTCAGCCCGATGCTCCACTCTCCCATCCCGAGCTCGGGACGAACCAGGCGTTCAGCTGGCCCCTCAAGGGCGGTGACGTCGAGGAGGCGTTCGCCCGCGCCGCGCGCGTCGTGAAAGTTCGCCTCGACCACGGCCGGCTGGCCGGCGTCCCGATGGAGCCGCGCGGCGTGCTGGCGCGGTACGACGCCGGGAGCGACGAGCTGACGCTGTGGCTCACCACCCAGAACCCGTTTCTCTCGCGCGCCGACCTCGCCGCGGTGCTGGGATTCCCCGAGCACAAGCTGCGCGTCATCGCGCCCGACGTCGGCGGGGGCTTCGGGGTCAAGGGTCCGCTGTACCGCGAGGAGATCGTCGCCGCCGCGCTCGCCCGGCAGCTCGAGCGGCCCGTGAGATGGATCTCTACGCGGACCGAGGATTTCCTCACCACCATCCAGGCGCGGGCCGCCGTGTCGGAGGCCGAAGGCGCCCTGACCGCCGAGGGAGAGCTCCTCGGGATCAGGGGGAAGACGATCTTCGATCTGGGCGCCCATCTCCTCGGATTGTCGCTCGTGCCCCCGATGTCCCACTCGACCCATATCTTCGGTCCCTACCGGGTCCAGAACGCCGAGCTTCTGAGTCTCGGCGTCTACACGAACACGGCGCCCACCGGGCCGTACCGCGGATCGGGACGCCCGGTCGGCGTCTACCTGATCGAGCGCCTGATGGACGAGGCCGCGCGCGCCGCCGGTCTCGACCCGGTCGAGATCCGTCGGCGAAACTTCATTCCGCCAGACGCGTTTCCCCATCGCACGCCGTTCGGCGTCTCCTACGACTCCGGCAACTACGCGAGAGCGATGGACCGGGTGATGGAGCTGGCGGACTACCAGCGCCTGCGTCGGGACCAGGCCGCGGCGCGGGAGCGCGGAGAGATCTTCGGTATCGGCGTCGCGGCCTACGTCGAATCGACCAACGTGCTGGGCTGGGAGAGCGGCGTCGTCCGCGTCGAGCGGAGCGGCAAGGTCACGGCGGTCACCGGGTCGAGCCCGCACGGCCAGGGGCACGAGACGACGTTCGCCCAGATCATCGCCGACCAGCTGGGCGTGGCCCACGAGGACGTCATCGTCCGCCACGGTGACACCCTCGGCGCCCCGCAGTCGATCGGCACGTTCGGCAGCCGCAGCGCCGGTCTCGGCGGCAACGCCCTCGCGCAGGCCGCGGCCGAGGTGAGAGAAAAAGGCCGCCGGCTCGCCGCCCGGCTGCTGGAGGCGAGCCCGGACGACCTTCAGCTCGGGCGCGGCGGCTTTCAGGTGAAGGGCGTGCCGGAGAAGGTGGTCGGCTGGGATCGAGTCGGCGAATTCGCGCATCGCGGGATGGGGCTGCCGCCCGAGGAAAAGCCCGGGCTCGAGGCGACCGTGTTCTTCCGCCAGGATCAGCCGTCCTGGAGCTTCGGCGCCGGGCTGGCCGTGGTCCGGGTCGACGGCGACACCGGAGAGGTGCGAGTGGAGCGGTTCGTCGCGGTGGACGATTGCGGCAACGCGATCAACCCACTGCTCATCGACGGCCAGATCGTGGGCGGCTTCGCCCAGGGACTCGGTCAGACGATGCTCGAGCGGATCGTGTACGGCGAGGACGGTCAGCTGCTGACGGGCACGTTCATGGAATACGCGATTCCGCGCGCGGACGACATGCCCGACCTGGTGGTCGATCGGACCGTCACGCCATCGCCGCTCAACCCGCTCGGCGTGAAGGGCGTCGGGGAGGGCAGCGCCTGCGTGGCGCCGCCGGCGATCGTCAACGCCGTCGTCGACGCGCTCGCCCCGTTCGGCGTCACCCACGTCGACATGCCGCTCACCGCCGAGAAAATCTGGCGCGCGATCCAGCGGAGATAACGGCGCCGAGCCGGAGCTATTTCGCGGGAGGAATGACGGGGAGCAGGAGGTGCGACGGCCGGCCCGGGCCGCAGTGAAGCGTGATCTTTCCACCGAAGACTTCGGCCGGCCGATCGCGCGGATCGTTGTGCTGGAACGGGCCGACGCCGGTGAACACGGCGCCGAGCGTCCCGAGCCCGGTCGATGGGCCGCCGGGATATTCGTAGTCGCGACCGCGGACGGTGAGCCCGATCCGGTAGCCCGCCGGCAGCACGATGCACGTCGGCCAGATTTCCACGTCCAGCTCGTAGACCTTGCCGGGCACCAGCGGCTGCTTCTCGTCGTGAGTGTGGTGCGGGCGATAGGGCAGCGTGAGCTTCGGGTCGAGCTTCCGGTGCGAGGCGCGAAGCCACCCCTGAGCGATCGGCGTGTGCGGGTCGAGCGCGCCCTGGAAGACGACCTCTTCGAGGTTTGCGGTGAGCGCGCGGACGATCAGGAAGAGATCGGCGTCGGTGGTGGCGGACGACACGAAGAGCTTGGCCGCGATCGGCCCGGTGATCTCGGTCTCCCTGGGCAGAGGCGGCGTGAGGAACGTGACGCCGTCACCGAGACCGTGGTAGGTCACGCTGCCCCGCCGGCCCGCCGGCGCTCGGGACAGGCTCTGATCGGCCGGGTCCAGGTAGAGCTTCGTCCAGCGCGTCCGGGCGAGCGGCCATTCCTTCTCGTGACGCTCGACGAAGCGCTCGCACGGATGACGCAC
>QHSM01000214.1 GCA_003221595.1 Candidatus Rokuibacteriota bacterium
CGCCGAATCCCAGACGGATGCGCTTGGTCATCTGGCTCAGCGCGCCGAAGATGACCTCGGGGCACGGCGACATCGAGAAGCTCGTGAGGAAGTGGTGCTCGACGAACCAGACCGTGTCGAAGCCCATCCGATCGGCGAGCACGCACTGCTCGAGGGTTTCCTTGATGACCGCGTGGTCGTCGACCACCGGGCGCTGCATCTCGTAGGCCAGGCTCAGTCTCATTCGATCCTCCGTGGGCCCAAGTGTAATCGAAGCCCGGGAATGTGCGCAGGCGAGATCGGATCGCGAGCGACCAGGCGGATCGTGCGCTCGGAAGCGCCCTACTCGAGGGCGAGAACGGCGGCGCGGAGCTCGGCGATGTGGACGGCCCGGACGATCGTCGCGCCCGGTGTGATCGTCGCGTCGGTCCACGCCGGGGCCGAGAGCCCGCGCGCGGTGTAGACCGCGGCGACGGCGGAGCGCATCTCGACCAGATGGCTCCGCTGGATGACGGTGGCGCCCGCGACGATGGCCGAGTCGGTCCACCCGAACGGTGCGAGCCCCTGGCGGGTGCGCAGAGTGTCGATCGCGGTCCGCAGATCGGTCACGTGGAGCGCGCGGATCACGCTCGCGAGCGGCGTCAGCGTTGAATCCGAGAAGACGCGGCTGAAGCGGGCCGTGACCGCACGCGCCTGATCCAGCACGACCGTGCAGGAGCCGGAGCCGGTGCAGGCACCCGACCATCCCGCGAACACGGCCCCGGCGGCGGGCGCCGCGCTGAGCGCGACCGAGGTTCCCGCCGCAAAGCTCGCGGTGCACGCGGTGCTGCACGACAGGCCGGCCGGTACGCTGGTCACCGTTCCGGTCCCGGCTCCCGTGACGGTCACTGCGAGCGCGACCGTCGGCAGCGTGAAGGTCGCGGTCACTGTCGTCGCGCTCACGGGCGAGAGCGTGCAGGAGCTCGTTCCCGTGCAGCCGCCGCCGGACCAGCCCGTGAAGACCGAACCGCCCGTCGCCGTCGCCGTGAGCACGACCGGGCTGCCCGACGGGAAGCTCGCCGAGCAGCTCGTGCCACAGGAGATGCCGGGGGGCGCGCTGGTGACGCTGCCGCTGCCGAGCCCGGCCCGGATCACCGTGATCGTCACCGGCGGCGGCGAGAAGGTGGCCCTCACGGTCGTGGCCGTCGTGAGCGTCAGCGCGCAGGCTCCTGAGCCCGTGCATCCGCCGCCGAACCAGCCCATGAAGACCCAACCCGCGGCCGGTGTCGCGGTGAGCGACACGGACGTCCCGGAGGCGAAGCTCGCGGCACAGCTCGACCCGCAGTCGATGCCACCGGGCGTGCTGGTGACCGTGCCGGTGCCGGCTCGCGTCACCGTGAGCTGGACCGGCCCGGCCGCGACGGGGACTTCGTAGGCGCCGATGTCCGACGCCGGGCCCTGGGGTCGCGGCGCGCCCTCGAGGTCGTCGGGCACGGTGGCGAGCGTCACGCCCGCGTCCCGCGCCGGCGAGGTCGCGCTCAGGTGGTAATCGTTGCCGGCGAGGTTGACGAAGAGCGCGGCCGGCGTGGCGATGATCGAGCTCTGGTCCTGGCCGGTCGCGGCGCGCCACGCCGCCAGGCCGATGCGCGTGTCGCCGCCGTCGACCGAGAACCGGTCCATCACCGCGTTGGTGTCGCTCACGAAGCCGGACAGGCTGTCGGCCGAGATCGCGACGCTGCCGCGGAACGACTGCTGGTTGAACAGGATGTTGTTGCGCAGGACGTTGCCGGTGCTCGCGTTCTGGATGTTGATCGCCCAGCGCGCGTCGGTCGCCATCACGATCGTATTGTTGAGGACCTGGTTGTCGCGGGCGGGCTGCGCGGCGTCGATCTGGTAGAGGGAGATCCCGCTGGCGTGGTTCCCGTACAGAAGGTTGTTGCGGAAGAGCGAGCTCTGCACGCCGTCTCAGTTGATGCCGGAGCCGCCGCCGAGGCCGTTGTCGTAGATCGTGTTGTCCTCGACGAGCGCGCCCGAGATGATGCCGTCGCCGCCCTGGCTCACGTCGCCGTTCATGTGGATGCCATTGGCGCGGTTGCCCCACACGACGTTCCGGCGGATCACCGGCCGGTCGCCGCTGTTCGAGACGTAGATGCCGTGCTCGGCCTGTGAGCGCGACATCACGTTGTTCTCGATCAGGATGTCGTCGCTGAAGCCGGTGAGGATGCCCCAGCGCCCGTTCAAATCGCCGGTATTGCCGCGGATGATCACGTGATGGTTCACGACCGAGCGGATGCCCGCGCGCGGCACGCCGGTCACGGTGAAGCCCTCGATCACCACGTA
>QHSM01000215.1 GCA_003221595.1 Candidatus Rokuibacteriota bacterium
ACATGGTCGGCGCCTACCTGATGGTCACGCTGGTCGAGACGCTGCCCGCCAACCAGGCCATGTTCTGGGTGGCCCTCGCCCTGGCGCCGCTGGGCGTCGGGCTCCTGGGCGGCGTCATCGAGGTCACGCTCCTCCGACGCATCTACCACCGCGAGCCGCTCTTGCAGCTCATCCTCACCTTCGGGCTGATCCTGGTCATCGGCACGCTCGTCCTGCTCGTGTGGGGGCCCGACAACAAGAGCGTGGCGCGCCCCGACGCGCTGGCGGGGTCGGTGCGGATCTTGGGCCAGCCGTTTCCGTCCTACTACCTGCTCGTGCTCGGGCTCGCCCCGGTGGTCGCGATCGCGCTCTGGATCGTCTTCTACCGGACGCGCTGGGGCATGCTGATCCGCGCGGCCACCGTCGACCGGGAGATGTTCGGCGCGCTGGGCGACGACGTGGCGACGCTCTATACGCAGGTGTTCATCTTCGGGAGCTGGCTGGCCGGGCTCGGCGGCGCGCTCTCGGCGCCGACGGTGGCGGTGGCGCTCGGCATGGACGGCGACGTGCTCACGACCGCGTTCGTGGTGGTGGTCATCGGCGGGCTCGGCAGCTTCGCCGGGAGCTTCATCAGCGCGCTCCTGGTCGGCGAGCTACAGTCCTTCGGGATCCTCGTGTTCCCGGCGGTGTCGATCGTGCTGCTCTTCGCGATCATGGCGGTCGTCCTGATCGTTCGCCCCTGGGGCCTCCTGGGGCGGCCGGAAGAATAGCCGCGTGACCTCCGTGCGCTGGCTCGTCGCGCTCGCGCTCCTCCTGGTGCTGCCGCTCGTGCTGCCGAGCTTCCTGGTGGTCGTGATGACCGAGATCGCGATCGTCGCCCTCTTCGCGACCGCCTTCAACTTGCTGATGGGCTTCGGCGGCATGGTCTCGTTCGGCCACGCCGCCTACTTCGCGCTCGGCGCCTATGCGGCGGCGCTCCTCGTCAAGCAGGCCGCGTGGCCCATGCCGCTCGCCCTGGCGACGGCCCCGTTCGTGGCGGCCGCCGGCGCCCTGTTCTTCGGCTTCTTCATCGTGCGCCTCACGCAGACGTACTTCGCCATGCTCTCGCTGGCCTTCGCCCAGATCGTCTTCACGGTGCTCTTCAAGTGGAAGACCCTCACCGGCGGTGACGACGGCATCCTGAACGTCTGGCCGCCGCCGGCGCTCAAGTCACCCCTCGCCTACTGCTACTTCACCTTCGCGGTGGCCGGGCTGGCGATGCTCGCGCTGCGCGCCATCGTCGACTCGCCCTTCGGCTACGCGCTCAGGGCGATTCGCGAGAACCCGCGGCGCGCCCGCTTCATCGGGGTGAACGTCCGCCGTCACCAGCTCTTCGCGTTCGTGCTGTCCGGCTTCTTCTCGGGCCTGGCCGGCGGGCTCTTCGCGTTCTTCAACGGCAGCGTCTTTCCCGATTTCGCGTACCTGAACAAGTCGTTCGAGCCGCTCGTGGTCGTGCTGCTGGGCGGGATCCAGTCGTTCTTCGGTCCGCTCGCCGGCGCCGTGGGCTTCAAGATTCTCGAGACGTTCATCGCGCGCCAGTGGCCGGTGTACTGGCCGCTCTTCCTCGGCAGTGCCGTCGTCCTCGTCGTGGTGGCGCTGCCGCAGGGTTTCGTCGGGCTTCTCCAGAGGCGGTCGTGGCGGATCCGAGCGGCGCGCTAGTCCTCCGGACCGTCGGGCTCCGGAAGCACTTCGGCGGGGTCCAGGCCGTGAACGGCGTGGACCTAGCGGTGCCCGAGGGCGACCTGCGGGCGATCATCGGACCGAACGGCGCCGGCAAGACCACGCTCTTCAACCTGATCACCGGCGATCTCCCGCACGACTCCGGGCAGATCTTCTTCAGAGGAGCCGAGGTCAGCGGCCTGCCGCCCCAGGCGCTCTGTCGCCGGGGGCTGGCGCGGACGTTCCAGGTCACCAGCATCTTTCGCCGACTGACGGCGCTGGAGAACGTCCAGACGGCGCTCCTGACCCATCACCGGCGGCATCTCGACATCTTTCGCCCGGCCCGTCGGCTCTACCGGGACGAGGCGATGATTCTGCTGGACCGCGTCGGGCTCGGCGCGCAGGCCGCCAAGCCGAGCGGCATCATGTCGCACGGCGATCAGCGACGGCTCGAGCTGGCCCTGGCCCTCGCGAGCGAGCCCCAGCTCCTCATGCTGGACGAGCCGACCGCCGGGATGGCGCCGCGGGAGCGCCACGAGATCATGGCGCTGGCGGCGGCCATCGCCGCCGACGCGCGGCTGACGATCGTGTTCACCGAGCACGACATGGACGTCGTCTTCGCGGTCGCTCGGCGCATCTCTGTCCTGCACCAGGGCGGGGTGATCGCGGAGGGGACACCGCTCGAGGTGCGCGGCGACCCCGAGGTGCAGCGCGTGTATCTCGGCCATCGGTCGAAGACGGCGCATTGATGCGGCTCCTCGAGGTCAGCGGGATCGATTCGTACTACGGCGACAGCCATATCCTGTTCGATCTCTCGCTCGAGGTCGCCGCGGGCGAGGTCGTGTGCCTGCTGGGCCGGAACGGCGCCGGCAAGACCACGACCCTCAAGAGCATCATCGGTCTCGTGCCCCCGCGATCGGGGCAGATCACGCTCCGGGGGCGATCGCTGACGGGGCTCGCGCCCTTCCGCATCGCCCGCCTCGGGATCGGCTACGTGCCGGAGGAGCGCCGCATCTTCGGCAACCTCACCATCCGCGAGAATCTCGAGGTGGCCCGGCGCACCTGGGGAGACGGCGCCGGCGAGCCGTGGACGGCCGATCGCGTCTTCGACCTGTTCCCGCATCTGCGTACCCTGCGCGACCGGCCGGCGGGCCGGCTCTCCGGGGGCGAGCAGCAGATGCTCACGATCGCCCGCACGCTGATGGGGAACCCGTCGCTCCTGCTCCTGGACGAGCCGTCGGAAGGGCTGGCGCCGCTCGTCCTCGAGATGCTGGCCACGCAGCTCGCCGGGCTCCGGGGCACGGGGCTGACGATGCTCGTCGCCGAGCAGAACGTCCACTTCGTGAGCGAGCTGGGCGACCGGGTCTACGTCCTCGAGAAGGGCATGGTGCGCTACCAGGGCACCATGGCGGAGTTCGTGGGCAACGACGAGGTGCGCCGCGCGTACCTCGCGGTCTGACCCGATCTACGTTCGCCCTCTCAGCGCCTCACCTTGGCAAAATCCCAGGACGTGATGGACTTCGGGGTGATGACGAGCGCGGCGCGGTCCTGCGCGTAGAACTTCTGCAGGTGCGACGGCAGCTCC
>QHSM01000216.1 GCA_003221595.1 Candidatus Rokuibacteriota bacterium
AGCATGCGCCTACTCTAGCGTGAACCGGCGCGCCCCGCCTATCCGGAGGCCGGAACGACGAGGACGCGGGTACGGCGTACCTCCAGGCCTTCGGCCAGGTCCTGGTCAGGGCGCGCGACGACCAGCCGCAGCCGCCGGCGCGCGGTGACGATGACCGGCTCGACGTGCTGCGGCAGCACGAGCCAGGCGCGGTCGCCCGGCCTCAGCGCGCGGCTCACGGACAGCAAGATCAGCGCGCCAAGCGGCCGCCAGCGTCGCCGAATCGGGCTGACGAGCGCGGCGAGGCCGACCAGCACCGCCGCGGCGACAGCGGTCGCACCAGGCGTCTTCGCGTACGGTGTGAGCGCCAGGCCGCCCCACACGAGAAGCCAGGCCGCCAAGGCGTCGAGCCACCGAAGCCAGCGCGCGCGCGACGCCCAGCGCCCGACATTCGGGGGAAGCGATCTGACGGGGCTGCGCATCCCCCGATCCGATCAGGCGCGGTCCCAGAGCTGCAGGGTGGCGAGCCGGGCGCCCTCCGCCATGGCCGCGAACTTCAGCCACACGACGCTCGGATGAACGTCGTTGAAGCGGATGCCGGAGGCGGCGAATCCGCAGTCGGCGCCGGCGATGACGTTCTCGCGCCCGACGATGTTCGCGAAGCGGACGATGCGCTCGGCGATCAGCGCCGGGTGCTCCACCAGGTTGGTGGTGTGGCTGATCACGCCCGGGATGAGGATCGTGCCGTCGGGCGGTCGGACGTGCTCGAACACGTGGTACTCGTGCTCGTGGCGCGGATTCGCCGTCTCGAAGGAGTACGCGCCCGCGTCGATCTTGAGCATGATGTCGACGATGTCCTTCAATTCCATGTCGTAGACGCGCGGGCCGACGTCGATGCTGTAGCAGGTGTGAAAGCGCACCTTCTCGCGCGGGATGCCGCGCAGCGAGTAGTTGATCGCCTCCACGCGCTTGGCCGCCCACTTCCGGCAGTCCGCGACGCTGAGGTCGGGGTTCATCATGTACTGCGTGATCAGGCGCGGGTCGTCGATCTGAAGGACGAAGCCCGCGTCGACGATGGCGCGGTACTCCTCCCGGAGGGCGTCGGCCAGCGCCTGCTCGTATTCCTCGTCCGTGCGGTAGAACTCGTTCGCGAGCGTGGCGAAGATGTACGAGGGCGCGATGGCCGGCATGAAGACTTCTTCGTGGGGCAGCCCCTTCACCGCGGTCTTCAGATTCTCGATGTCGCTCCGCACCGCCGCGTGACCCTTGTAGACGACGGGCCCGGTGCAGACGTCGACGCCGTGCCGGCGATCGCCGCCGCGACCGCCCGCCCATTCGGCGATGCGCTCGGACCAGACGTAATAGTCGGGGAACGCCCGGTACTCGCGGCTCGCACCGCGCGGGTTGCCCTCCTGACCCACCGGCACCGGCTTGCGCGTGAAGCCGTCGAAGCGCTCGACGATGTAGCCGAAGAAGCTCGCTTTACCCTGCTCGCCGTCGGTCACGATGTCGACGCCGGCGTCGGCCTGCCGTCGGACGACGTCGGCGACGGCGTCGCGGACGAGCTTCGCGTAGGTCTCGCGGTCGTACGGCTGGACCCGGTCCCTCGCTTTGAGGATGGGAACGAGAGCATCGGGGCGCGCCAGGCTGCCCACGTGCGTGGTCAGGATCCGTTCCGTGCTTCGCTTCATCGCCGTTCTCCGTTCTCCGGCTACTCGTACATCGGCCGATGGTCGATCAGCCGGAGCCAGCCGCTCGCGATTCGATAGATGAACCAGAGCCCGACCACCCCGAGCGGCAGCCAGGCGATGAGCAGGCCGACGCCGAGCGTGGCCACCACGAACAAGCCGCACAGCGCCACCCACAGCATGCCGAACCAGAACGTCCGGATCTGCCACCGGAAGTGCGACGCGAGCCATGTGCCCCGCGCCTCGCGCCGCTTCACGTAGTTCAGGATGACCGCGATGATCGAGGGCCAGCCCGTCAGAAACGCGAAGACGATGCTGGCGGCGGTGATGATTCCGGTGACCAGGCTGAACGCGTGCAGGCCGTAGATGACGTGCGTCAGCGTCACGATCGACTCGGCCGGCTCGGCCGTCGACGCGACCTCGGCCGCCATGTCAACCGCCGCCGCGCGCCTTGCGAAAGGCGCGCTCGAAGCCGGGAAGCCCGCGCACGACGGTCTCACGCTCGACGGTGAGCGAGATGCGGATGTGCCCGGGCATACCGAAGCCCGAGCCGGGCACCGTCAGCACGCCTTCCTCGGCCAGCAAACGGACGAAGGCCACGTCGTCATCGATCGGCGTGCGCGGAAACACGTAGAAGGCGCCCTGAGGCTTGACGCACTGATAGCCGATGCGGGTCAACCCCTCGTACATGAGGTCGCGCTTCTCGCGATAGGGCGCCACGTCGATGACCTGATCGCCCACCTCGGCCACCACCCACTGCCACAAGGCCGGCGCGTTGACGAAGCCGAGCACCCGGCTGGTGAAGGTGCAGGCCTCGAAGAGCTCGGCCGCCTCCGGCATGCGCGGAGACAACGCCAGGTAGCCGATGCGCTCGCCGGGGATGGCCAGCGACTTGGACCAGGACGTCGCCACGATCGAACGGGTGACCAGGGGCGGCACCTCGGGCACCACCACGTCGTCGAAGACGAGCGCCCGGTACGGCTCGTCGCTGACGAGCACGATCGGGCGCGCCGCGCGGGCCAGCATCGCCTCGATCTCGACGAACGCCGACGCGGGGTAGATGACGCCGCTCGGGTTGTTCGGCGAGTTCACCAGGATGGCGCGCGTCCTCGGCGTGATCGCGGCCTCGAGCTTGCCGACGTCGGGCGTGAGGTCGGCCTTCGGCGGCACGACGACCAGGCGACCGCCGTGGTTCTCGGCGTAGAACACGTACTCGGCGAAAAACGGCGCGACCGTGAGGACCTCGTCCCCGGGATCGAGCAGCGCCTTCAGCACGGTGTTGAGGGCGGCGCCGGCGCCGACCGTCATGAGGACGTGCCCGGCCGTATACGGAAGCCCGGTCGCCGCGCGAAGCCGCTTCGCGACCGCCGCGCGGACGGCGACGTGGCCGGCGTTGGGCATGTAGGCGTGCCGGTGCGGCTCCGGGCTGTCGAGCACGCGCCGGGCGGCGGCCAGCACGGCCGGCGGCGGCTCGATCTCGGGGTTGCCGAGCGTGAAGTCGAAGACCTTCTCGGCCCCGCGTTCCTGCTTGAGGCGGGCGCCTTCCTCGAACATGCGGCGGATCCACGACGCCCTGGCCAGATTGTCGGTGACGGCCCGCGAGACGATCACGCCCCGGAGTATAGGACCGACGGCCGGTGTCGTGCTATAAGACCGCATTCCGCCACCACAGAGGAGATCGAGAACGATGTCGATCCGCCGCTCGACCGCGCTTCGCGTTTCGCTGGCCCTGGCGCTCGTCCTGACCGCCGCCGTCGGCGCGCTCGCGGCCCGCGCGGCCGCGCAGGGTCAGCCCCTGCCGAAATCGGTCACGCTCGGCACGAATCCGGCCGGGACCGTGTATTTCTCGCTGGCGAGCGGCATCGCCAAGGTGGTGAGCGGCGCCGCCGGGTATCAGATGGTCGTTCAGCCGCACGCCGGGACCAGCACCATGCTGCCGCTCATCAACTCGGGCGAGATGGAATTCGGCATCCAGAACGGCGTCGATCTGTGGCTCGCATACCGCGGACCCTCCCAGCAGATCGGCGGCCGCAATCCGTTCCCGCACGCGCCGAACGTCCGGCTGGTCATGCGCGGCGCGCCGCTGATGGTCGGGCTCCTCGTGCGCAAGGACTCGCCGATCAAGAGCGTCCACGACATAAAGGGTAAGCGCTTCACCGGCGAATACCGGGCGCACCTGGCGGTCTGGTACAACATGTTCGGCCATCTCGCGAGCGCGGGCCTGACCTGGAACGACGTCAAGGTGGTGCCGGTCAACACCGTCAACGACGGCGTCGACGCGCTCGTGCAGGGCCGCGCCGACGTCACGCAGCACGCGCTCAACTCGGCGAAGGTCAAGGAGGC
>QHSM01000217.1 GCA_003221595.1 Candidatus Rokuibacteriota bacterium
AGCGTTGCAGCGGCAGGTCGTCGGTCACCTTGTCGAACGCCAGCTCGACCGCGTAGAACTCCACCTCGGCCGCGGGCTCGAACGGCATCTGAAACGCGGGACACTGCTCCTTGGCGAGCTCCTCGCAGGCCTTGAAGCTCTCGAGCTCGGCGTTGAGCTGCCGGAAGTGCTCGGCTATGAGCTGCACGGTCTCGAACGAATAGTTGCCCATCGGCCCTGTCGTCACGAGCCCCATGACTCCGGCGAGGCCGGGCGGGCTCTCGCGCGCATCCCAGCCGGGATCGCGCCCGGTCTTCGCGTTGGCGGCGATGACCAGCACCCGCTGGATCTTCCGGTCGTTGATCTTGCCGAAGACGCTCCACGCGCTGTCCTGACCGCTCAGCGCGACGTAGGGACCGCGCAGGCCGATGTTGTCCGCGAGCCCGCCGTCGAGCAGGTGGATATAGGGCCGGGTCTTCACGTCATCACGATACGAGATCAGGTTCCGGGCGAGCGCCAGGCGCCGCGGCTGGTCGGCAGACTTGAGCGCCTGAGCGAGCCAGGTCGGCGGGCGAAACTTGTCGCACGGGTTTCTTGGGTCCGCCGGGTCGCCCGGGTAATTGTGGAGCGTCATCGGGCTCAGGAGAATCGGAAAGGCGGAGGACGCGGCCACCCCGCGCGCCACCGGCACCCGGGACAGATCGGAGCAGAGCAGGTCGAACTGATCCTGCGTGAACTCGAAGCGCGCGCCGGCCGTCATGTCGGTCGCGTTGAGCAGCACGTAGGGTCGGCCGGGCGCGTGCTCCAGCAGCGTGGCGAAGGTGGCGCCGTGGAAGATGTCTTCGTCGTAGAGCTCGGCCGCCATGTCGATCCGGCTGTAGTCGCTCCGCATCAGCCGAAACCAGTTCCACGGCGCCAGCGCTTTCAAGATGAGCTTTCCCTGGATGTTGCGATAGAGGAAATCTTCCTCGAACTGCTTGAAGCCCGCGGTCCCGAACAGGGCGTAGTGCGCGGCCGTGAAGCTGCCGCCCGACACCGACGAGATCACGTCGACGTCCTCGAGCAGCGACCGCGCCGGGCCGGCGGCCCGCGGGTACGTCACGGCCTGGAGGGCTTCCAGCAGCCCGTAGGAGAACGCCGCCGCGCGCGTGCCGCCGCCGGAGAAGGCAAGGATCACGAACAGCTCCTCCTCCTGGCCGTCGCCGCGCACGTTCGCGTAGCGATACCCGCCGTCGCCGTAAAACATCAGGCGCGGATTCACCGGCCCCGCACAGCCGGCGATCGCGACGAGCGCGATGGCGGCGGCGAGGCCTCCGGCCACCCGCCTCAGCACTTCCTGAACTCGACGCGAAAGGGGTTGAGGATCGGCCGCTCCGGCACGTCGAGCGTCTGCGTCGGCGGCTGCACATCGCCCCGGCCGCCCAGGCGAAAGACGTGGGACCCCGCGTTGACGTACAGCGCGCGCGGCCTTCCGCTCGCGGCCTTGCTGCTTCCCTGCGGCCGATCGTCGATGAAGACGTCGCGCGGCTCGGGGAACAGGACGATGACGAAGCTCATGTCGGGCCTCCGGTAAAACTCTAACGCATTCCGAGAAACCCGATATCATCCCGCCAACAGATCTTCGCTCGACGACGGAGCTTGTGATGGGCAAGGCAATCGAGGAGCTGGCGCGCTTCGCAGCGGGCACGCCGTGGGATGCAATCCCCAGGGCCATTCAAGAGCACGCCAAGCTCGTGCTGCTGGACACGCTGGGCGTGATCCTGGCGGGTTCGCTCCAGCCCGAGGTCGCCGACCTGCGCGCGCGACTCACCGCGACCGGCGGTCAGGGCGCGACCGTCTACGGGCCGGGCTTTCCAACGACCGACCCGCGCACGGCCGCTCTGCTCAACGGCCTGGCGGGGCGCTCGATCGAGCTGTGCGAAGGACATCGCTACGTTTCCTGCCAGGGCGCCGTCCAGGTCCTGCCGACGGCGCTGGCCAGCGCCGAATGGCTGGAACGCTCCGGCCGGGAGACGCTGGCCGCATTGATCTTCGGCTACGAGGTCGCCGCGCGACTCGGCGCCGGACTGACGGCCCGGCCGCTCGCGCATCAAAACGGCCAGGCGCCGCTTCTCGGCGCGGTCGCGGCGGGCGCCCGGCTGCGTGGACTGACCGGCGAGCAGATGAGCCTCGCGCTCAGGATCGGCGCGATCCTCGTCCTCACGCCGAGCTACACCAACGCGGTGGCGGGCGCGACGGCGCTGAACGTCGCCGGAGGGATCAGCGGCTTCGCCGGAGCCCTCGCGCCCGAGCTGGCGCTGGCCGGCGTCGCCGCGCAGCCGAACGCCATCGAGGAGGCCTTCGGGCAGCTGGTCGGCGACGGGTTTCGGCCGGAGGCCGTCACGGAAGAGCTGGGTCAGCGCTGGGAGATCGCCCGCAACTACTTCCGCCTGCGCGCCTGCTGCAACCCGACCTATGCCGCGCTGGACGCGCTCGAGGAGATCCTCGCCGAGCTTCGACCCGATCCCGCCAGCATCGAGCGCATCGACGTGGCGACCTACCGTTTCGCCGCGAACATGCGCGAGCCGGACCCGCCGAACTACTTCGCCGCCAAGTACTCGCTGCCGCACGCCGCCGCCGCGCTGACCCTGCGGGGGCATGCGGGGTATCACGCCTTCACCGATGAAGTCGTCCGCGATCCCGCCATCGCGGCCCTCCGCCGGCGCGTCACGGTTCGCGAGGATCCCGAGCTCAGCGCGCAGGTGCCTCGACTCAAGCCGGCGCGCGTGACGGTCACGTTGACCGACGGGCGCCAGATGACGCGGCTGCGCGAGAGCGCCCGCGGCGACTATCAGGATCCGTACACGGACGACGAGATCCGGTCGAAATTCCGCGGGCTGGCGGGCATGGTGCTGAGCCCCGCCGGGGTGGCGCGAGTGGAGGGCCTCGTCGATCGGCTCGACACCTTGCCGCGCCTGGGAGATCTCGTCGTCGCGGCGCGAGCGGGTCGCGGCGCCTAGCCTCGGCGCAGGAGGTCCACTGCGGGGCGCTGACCGAACGCGGGCGGCGGAACGCGGCGCTTCGAGGCAGCTTCGTACGCCGAGGCGATTTTCAGCACGACGTCCTCGCGGCCCGGCTCCGCCCTGAACACCAGCGAGAAGGGCAACCCCGGCTCTGGAATCGTGGTCGGCGTGTCGGAAGGGACCGTCACGTACCGCTTGCCGTCCGGACTCAGGGCGAAGACCGGGTCGTAGACGG
>QHSM01000218.1 GCA_003221595.1 Candidatus Rokuibacteriota bacterium
AATTCGCGGAGCATGATGCGCTCGTTGACGCCCTGCCGCCCGCCGAGGGGATTCCGCGGGTCGGTCACCTCTTCCCAGTTTCTGAAGGCCGCGCGGCCGTCGTCGCCCCAGAACTTCGAGCGCGCGTTGAGCGCTGCGAAATCGGCGAGCGTCTCGGTGAATCCCCGGGCCTTCCAGTCGGCGGCGCGTCGGCTCAGGTACTGGGGCACGTGGAACCTGAACGCCATCGCGAGCTCCTGATCCTGGACGGTCGCGATGTCGAGGTTCGCCGGCGGCGCGATGCGGCCTTCCGCGAGCGCGACGCAATAGTCGATCGGCTGCATGGCGC
>QHSM01000327.1 GCA_003221595.1 Candidatus Rokuibacteriota bacterium
TCGGCCTGAAGAAGGACGCGAAGATCGTCGTCCCGCTGCACTTCCTCGACTACACCAAGGAGGGCGGCGCCGAGGTGTGGCAGGACATCTACGGGGCCACCCACTTCTGCCACGAGCTGGCCGATACCCTGCCCCAGGCCAAGCGCTACGTCGACGCCTACGTGAAGAAGTTCAACCGGCCGCCCGACTCGTACTCCGGCTACGGCTACAGCGGCATCATGGAGGTCGCCCGGGGCGCCGAGCTTTCGAAGTCGACCGACTCCGAAGCGGTGGCGAACGCGCTCCGGAAGAATCCCGTCTACGATCACTACAAGGGCAAGCAGTGGTGGCGGGCGTGCGACGATAAGTCCTTCCAGGACCTCTGGATCATGAAGGTCCGGTCGCCGCAGCAGGTGAAGGGCGAGTGGGGCTTCTTCGACATCGTCGGCCGAGTGCCGGCCAACGAGGAGCTCGACCGGACCTGCGCCGAGAAGGGGCTCGCGTAGCGGCGTGTTCGACGTCCCGCTGTCTGCGCTCACCGCCCAGGTCTTCACCGGGCTCGTCCTGGGCGGTATCTACGTCCTGATGGCCATCGGGCTCAGCCTCATCTTCGGGCTGATGACGGTGGTGAACTTCGCCCACGGATCGTTCTACATGCTGGGCGCCTACGTCGCCTTCTCCGTGATCGGAGTGACGAAGAGCTTCTGGGCGGCATTGATCCTGGCGCCGCTCGTGGTGGGCGCGCTGGGCTTCCTGGTCGAGCGATTCCTCATCCGGCGGCTCTACGGCCGCAGCCCGGACGATCCGCTCTTGCTGACGTTCGGGCTGTCCTTGGCCATGGTCGAGGGCGCGAAGCTTGTGTGGGGGAAGATCGGCCTCACCGTCGACCCGCCCAAGCAGCTGGCCGCGCCCGTCGATCTGGGCTTCATGAACTTCCCGATCTACCGGCTGTTCGTCATCGCGGTGACCGCCGCGGTCCTGCTGGCGCTCTGGCTGTTCCTCGAAAAGACCAACGTCGGGCTCATCATCCGGGCCGGCTCGCGCGACGCCCTGATGGTGCGCGCCCTCGGTCTCGACCTCAACCGCGTCTGGCTCCTCGTGTTCGGCATCGGGATCGGCATGGCCGGGCTCGCCGGCGTCCTGGCAGGCCCGATGCGCGGGGTCTACGCCGAGATGGGCGTCGAGATCATCATCGATTCCTTCGTGGTCGTGGTCGTCGGGGGCATGGGGAGCCTGGCCGGGGCGATCGTCGCCGGGCTGATCCTGGGCGAGATCGTCAGCCTCACCACGTTCTTCGCGCCCAAGCTCGCCGAGCTCGTCATTTTCGTGGTGATGGCCATCGTGCTGCTCGTCAGGCCGAGCGGACTCTTCGGCGAGGCGGGCCTCGCGGAGTGATTCGGGCGGCGCTCCACAAGGTGACGGCGTGGGTCACGGCCTACCCGGTCACCTCGTTCGTCGTCTTCTTCGCCGTCTTCCCGTTTCTCGTCCCGTACCAGTCGCTGGCGACGCAGGTGCTGATCTTCGGGCTCTTCGCCCTGGGCTTCAATCTCCTCTACGGCTACACCGGCCTGCTCTCGTTCGGTCACGCGGCCTACTATGGGCTCGGCGCCTACGGCACCGGCATCGCCCTGGCCAAGCTCAAGGTGACGTCGCTGTGGCCCGCGCTCGGCGTGGGTCTCGTGACGGCGGTGGTGGGCGGCGCGCTGATCGGGTTCTTCTGCCTGCGGCGTCGCGGCATCTACTTCGCCATGCTCACGCTCGCCTTCGCGCAGATGCTCTACTTCGTCGCCTTCCACGCCGCCGACCTGACCGGCGGCGACGACGGGCTGCGCGGCATTCCGCTGCACCCGCTGACGCTGCCGGGCGTGTCGGTGCCGCTGCGCCATCCGCTGGCCTTCTACTTCTTCGCCTACGGGCTGGTCGTGCTCGCGGTGGCGGGCCTCCGGCGCATCCTCGACTCGCCGTTCGGCGCCGTGCTGCAGGCGATCCGCGAGAACAGCGACCGGGCCGTGGCCTGCGGCTACGACATCAACCGGATCAAGCTGCTGTCGTTCGTGTTCTCCGCCCTGTTCACCGGCCTCGCCGGATCGCTCGACGCGCTCCGCCTCACCGTCGTGCCGGTCGACTCGCTCTACTGGACCACCTCGGGCCAGGTCGTGATCATGACGCTGCTGGGCGGCGCCGGGACGTTCTTCGGCCCCTTCGTCGGCGCGGCGACCTTCCTGATCCTGGCCGATCGCCTGAGCCTGGTCATCGAGGCCTGGCCGATCGTGATCGGCGTGATCTTCATGGCCTTCGTCCTGTTTCTTCCCCGCGGCATCTGGGGCACACTGACCACGCCCGGGGTTCAGCGGTAGCGTCACCGTCCGAGGCGAGCGACGGCAGTGCGAGCCGCAGGACGTCGCGGGGCTGGGGCCCCGCCGTCCGAGGTGAGCTTATGAACAAAACCATTCTCGAGCGCGCGGAGCGGGTGACCCGCGAGACGATCGCCCCGCGGGCGAGCCAGTACGACGTCGCCGGCGCCAACCCGATCGAGAGCTGGCGGGCCCTCTGGCGCGAGGGCCTGCTCGCCGGCACCGTGCCGACCGCGCACGGCGGGCTCGGGCTCGACATGCCCACGTACATCGCCCTCATTCGCGCCGTGGCCCGCGGCTGCGCCAATACCGGCATGACCCTTCACATGCATTCCACGGTCATGCGGTTCATCGACGCCCTTGGAACGGCCGCGCAGAAGCGGCGCTACTTCGACGAGGTCGTGCGACACGGCAAGCTCTTCGGGAGCTGGGGGAGCGAGCCCGCCGTGAGCCTCTCGCGCACCCTCTTGATGGAGACGGCGATCCGCCGGGACGCCACCGGCTACGTGATCGACGGCGTCAAGCACTTCTGCACGATGGCCCTCGGCGCCGCGCACTACATGATCTGGTGCGCCCTCGACGGCGGCACCGACATGGCGAAGTCGCTCCAGCTGGCGCTGGTGGCGGCCGAGACGCCCGGCATCAGCACCGACGGCAAGTGGGACACGCTCGGGATGCGCGCCACGTTCAGCCCGTCGGTCACGTTCACCGGCGTGCGGGTTCCCGACGACGGAATGCTGGGCGATCCGGGCGCCCCGCTCCGCGCCGGCGTCATCGAGAGCTTCGCGCTCGGGTACGCGGCGATCTACATCGGCATCGCCGAGTCGGCGCTGGCCTTCGCGATCGACTACGCCAAGAAGCGCGTCGTCAGACCGGAGAACGTCGCCGTCGCGATGGACCCGACTGTCCAGCGCCACATCGGCGAGCTGGCCGCCCATCTGGAGGCGGCCGGGCTCGTGCTGGACGACTCCGCCGCGCGCTGGGACGCGGCCGATCCGGCCGAGCTCGGGCCGCTGGCCAACCGCGCCAAGTACCTGGCGACGGAGGTCGGCCTGCAGGTGACGTCGAAGGTCATCCAGGTCGTGGGCGGCCGCGGCTCCTACAAGGACTTTCCGGCCGAGCGCGCGTTCCGCGATCTCCGTACCTGCACCCTGATGCCGCCCACGGTCGATCGCATGCTGGAGGCCATCGGCAGGAACGCGCTGGGACTCGACGCGGCGATGTTCAACGTCTCCGGGGCGCCACCGCCCCGCGCCGACCACGCCTAGATCTCGAGGAAGCGCTGCTGGATGGTCGGGTCCCGGCGAAGCGTGTCGGGCGTGCCCTCGAACTGGATCCGCCCCTGGTCCATGACGTAGAGGCGGTGGGAGAGCGCCATCGCGACCTCGAGCGTCTGCTCCACGAGCAGGATCGTGGTGCCCTGGCGGTTGATGGCCCCGAGGATGTGGGTGAGGTTCTGGACGAGCAGGGGCGCCAGGCCCTCGGTGGGCTCGTCGACGAGCATGACCGACGGGCGGCTCACCAGGCCGCGGGCGATGGCGAGCATCTGCTGCTCGCCGCCGGAGAGAAACCGACCGCGGTGATCGATGCGCTCGCGAAGGCGGGGGAAGTACGTGAACACCTCGTCCAGGACGTCGCTGCCGCCGTTCTTCCCCCTGGTGCCGAGCATGCCCAGCCGCAAGTTCTCCAGCACCGTGAGGTTGGGGAGCACCCGGCGCTCCTCGGGGATCCACGCGATCCCTCGCCGCGCGATCTCGTGGGTGCCCAGCGCGGTCACGTCGTCGCCGCGCAGGCGCACGCGGCCCTGCCGGGGCCGCGCGATTCCCATGATCGAGCGGAGCGTCGTCGTCTTGCCGGCGCCGTTGCGGCCGATGAGCGTGACCACCTCGCCCTCGGCGACCGTCAGCGACACGCCCTGCAGAATGTGCGCCTCACCGTAGTAGGTGTGGATCTCCTCGACGGCGAGCAGGCTCACCGGCCGGCTCCCAGGTAGGTCTGCCGTACCCGCTCGTTGGCGCGGATCTCCTCGGGCGTGCCCTCGGCGAGCACCTGGCCCTGGTGGAGCACCGTGATGCGATCGGAGATGCGCATGACGACTTTCATCTTGTGCTCGACCAGGACCACCGTGCGTCCGGCGGCGAGCTCGCGGATGAGCCCCATCGTGCTGTCGGTCTCCTCGGGGCTCATGCCGGCCGTGGGCTCGTCGAGGAGCAGGAGCGTGGGGTCGGACGCGAGCGCGATGCCGAGCTCGAGATGGCGCTTCTCGCCGTGCGAGAGATGCGCTGCCAGCATCTCGAGCTTGCCGCCGAGCCCGACCGACCGGACGATCGCGGCGGCGCGATCGCGGACGTCGGTGAGCCGGTCGGCGCGCGACCAGAAGTTGAAGGACCGCGCGTAGCCCTGCACGGCCACCCGCACGTTCTCGAGCACGCTGAGGTGCGGGAACACGTTCGTGATCTGATACGACTTCGCGATGCCGAGCCGCGCGGTGGCGTGCTGGGGCATCCCGGTGATGTCGGCGCCGTCGAACCAGATGCGGCCGGAGGTCGGCGCCGTCTCGCCGGAGATCAGGCGGAAGAACGTGGTCTTGCCGGCGCCGTTGGGGCCGATGATCGATCGCAGCTCGCCCCGCCGCACGCTCACGTCGACGCCGGACACCGCGATGAGGCTGCCGTACGCCCGCGTGAGGCGCTCGGTGCGCAGCAGAACGGCGTCGGACATGTCGGGAGAGTGCACGGGGGCTCGCGCGGTGTCAAGGCACGGCGGTGTGCTATGGTGCACGCCGATGGCCCGCCACGTCGTGCCGGCGCGCTGGAAAAGCGGCATGATCGAAGTCGGCGCCCGAATCTTCGCCTACGTCCAGGCGTCAGGGATCGATCCGACCGGCGACACCGGCGTCGCGAACTCCGGGCTAATCGTCGGCTCCGCCGGCGCGGTGGCGGTGGACGCCCTGATGGTGCCCACGATGACCCGCAAGCTGGTGGCCGCCATCAAGAAGACGACGAAGAAGCCGGTCGCCCAGCTCATCAACACCCACCATCATCTCGACCACACCGGCGGCAACCGCTTCTTCGCCGGCGCGACGATCGTGGCCAGTGCCCCGTGTCGCGCCGCGCTCGCGCCCGGCTTCCCGCCGGTGTCGCTCCTGCAGCGGTTCATGCCGCGCTTCGCCGCGGAGTTCCCCAGGCTGAAGGTGGTCCTGCCGACGGTGACGTTCGAGGACCGCATGGTCCTCCAGGACGGCGACCACGAGATCCAGCTCTGGCACCCGGGATTCGCCGCCCACACCGTCGGCGACGCGGTCGTCTTTCTTCCAAAGGAGCGCGTGCTCTTCGCGGGCGACATCGCGTTCCACTACGTCACGCCGCTCGCGTTTCAGGGCCACATCGGCAACTGGATCAAGGCCGCCGACCGGCTGCTCCGCTACGACGCGGACGTCATCGTCCCGGGCCACGGGCCCATCGGCACCAGGACCGATCTCAAGCGCATGCGCGACTACCTGGCCCTCGTGCGACGCGAGGCGAAGCGACGCTTCGACGCCGGGATGCCGGCGGAGGCGGCGGCCGCCGACATCAAGCTCGGCGTCTATGCGTCCTGGAGCGACGCCGAGCGCATCCTGCCAAACGTCATGCGGTGCTACCAGGAATTCCGCAACGAGCTGGACCAGCCGATGGACTTGCCGCGCATGCTGGCGGGGATGGAGCGCCTGCGCGGCGCGCGCGCCGATCACGCTTGTCTCTGACGCGCCGCCGGAAGGCGCCGCGCGCGGGCGTCAGCGCGGCGGGAGCACGATCACGGCGGCGGGGTTCGTCTCGGCGATCGTGGCGGAGAGGCGCCAGGGCGCGGGCCCGATCTGGTCGAGCGCGAAGTAGAGCACGGTGACGCCCTGGACCCGGGTGCCGGTACCCATGGGAATCTCCATGCCCACACCGGTTCCAACGCCGACGCCGCCGCCCCGCCCCACGTTGGACCCGCCGACCCCGACCCCGAACCCGACGCTCGAGCCGCTGCCCGCGGCTGGCTGCTCGATGGTCTGCGGGCGAACGGTGGCGCCGTCCCCCTTCACGATCTGCGCGTCCAGGAGCCGGTAGCCCCCGGTGTCGATCTCGACCCGCAGCCGATCGGTCAGGACCATGTAGTCGGCGGAGATCCAGCTGTTCGAAAGCGGCGGCTCGGGCCGGTAGCGGAACGTCGGGTTCGCGCACGCGCTGAGGCCGAGCGCCAGGATGAGGAGTGCACGCATGGTGCTCATCGCGTCCCCCACAGCTCCTTGCGGACGAGGGCGGCGCCGGCGGCCAGGGCTGTGAGCTTCTGGTTGCACATGTAGCGCGGCGACCAACCGAAGCCGCAATCGGGATTCACGGTCAGCCTCTCGGCCGGGCACACCTGAAGGACGCGACGGATGCGCGCGGCCACGTCCTCCGCGGTGTCCTGGTTGAAGCCCTTCACGTCGACGACGCC
Source organism: Candidatus Rokuibacteriota bacterium (assembly GCA_003221595.1). GTDB lineage: Bacteria > Methylomirabilota > Methylomirabilia > Rokubacteriales > CSP1-6 > AR31. Next base: position 6,795 of record QHSM01000327.1, read on the forward strand.
CGCGCCGAGCTCGCGCCCTTCGCCGTACTGTTTCCAGAGGTCGACCTCGCTGAGCTCGCGGCCCGCGAACTCGAGGACCAGCTGCTCGGCGTGCGTCTTGAGGAGGCCGGGGAAGTATGGCGCGTAGGAGCGGCTGAAACGCGAGCGGCCGAACCGGTTGCCGAAGCAGATGTGGAAGGCGAGCTTCGCCTTGACGCCGGCGGTGGCCAGGTTGAAAAGCCGGGCCATCTCCTCGCCGGAGACGTTGCCGCGGGCCGGCTCGTCGAGCTGGATGAAGTCGGCGCCGGCCGCCACGAGCCCGCGGAGCTCCTCGTTGATGACCTCGGCGAAGCGCTCCGCGACGTCGACCACGCCCTTGTAGAGCTTGCCCGGATGGATCCGCGAGCCGAACGTGAGCGGCCCGGCGCAGGTCGCCTTGATGTGGCGCGTCGTGCGAGCGCGGAGGTACTCGAACTCCTTGACGATCCCGAGCCCGCCCGGGGGTGTCTCGATGCGGCCGACCGCCTCGTAGCGCGTCTGCTGGTCGTATCCCCACGGGCCGGCCTTGCGGCGGATGGGCAGGGGCTCGATGCCCTTGATGATCGCGTAATAGGAGTCGACGTACCCGTCGAGACGCCGCACCTCGCCGTCGGTGATGATGTCGATCCCCGCGGTCTCCATGTCGCGGATGGCCGCGTTCGCGGCGTCGTCGAACATCTCCTCCAGGTCCGCGGGTCCGAAGTCGCCGTGCTCGATCGCTTTCACCGAGGCGAACCACCAGCCGGGCTTGCCGTGCGAGCCGACGACGGCGGTCGGGATCAGCGGCAGCGTCGCGTGTCGGGTCATCGAGAGAGCCTCCAGTCGTTCCCGGGGCGCGGGTCGCGCCCCCTCGTGGGGCTATTGTAGCGGGCTCCGCGAGGGCGGAGTAGGTCGAGGCGCGCCGCCGATGATCCGCGTCACGGTCGCGTCCCGCCAGGCGTCGTCCGGCGGGCCGCCAAAGACGATCTCGCCGCGCTCGATGACGTAGAGCCGCGTCGTGTACTCCGGCACGTGGTGGATGTTGGACTCGGCGATCAGGATGGCGCGGCCGAGCTTCGTGATCGCCGCGACGCCGGCGCTGACGGCGGGAATGATGGCGGGCGCGAGCCCTTCGAACGGCTCGTCGAGCAGCAGCATCTCAGGGTCGAGCGCCAGCGTGCGCGCGATCGAGAGCATCTTGCGCTCGCCGCCGCTCATCTCCGGGCCCTTGCGGGCGCGATACCGGTGAAGGACCGGGAACACGCTGTAGGCGAGGTCGATGCGCTCGGCCGCGGGCCGCCCCCCGGGCCGCGTCCAGGTCGCGATCTCGATGTTCTCCGCGACGGTGAGATCCGGGAAGATCCCCGAGTCCTCCGGCGCCCAGCCGAGTCCGAGCCGGGCGATCTCGTGGGTGCGGCGGCCGTGAATTGGCTTTCCCCGGAACTCGACGCGGCCGGCGGCCGGACGAAGGGAGCCCATGATCGTCCGGAGGGTCGTGGTCTTGCCCGATCCGTTGCGGCCCACCAGGCAGACGACTTCGCGGGCGCCGACCTCGAGCGACACCCGACGGAGGATGTGGCTCGTGTGAATGAACACGTCGAGGTCGGCGAGGGTGAGCATCGGGCGCTCAGCCGGTCGCGGCCCGGCGGCCGATCACCGTGTCGATCACCCGCTGGTTGGACAGGATCGCGGCCGGCGCCGCGTCGGCCAGCACCTTGCCCTGGTGGAGGGCGATGATGCGGTCCGAGTACGCGAAGACGATGTCCATGTCGTGCTCGACCTGGATGATGGCCCGGAGCCCGATCCGCCTCGACGCCGCCACCAGGGTCTCCATGATCGCGGTCTTGTCCGCCGTGCTCACGCCCGACGTCGGCTCGTCGAGCAGGATGATCTCCGGCCTCAGCGCGAAGGCCGAGGCCACGTCGAGGAGCTTCTTGTCTCCCTGCGGCAGCTGGCGCGCCGGCACGTGGCGCCGCTCGGCGAGGCCGAACAGCTCGGCGACCTCCAGCGCGCCCGCCTGCACCTCGCGGTCGCGCGCCAGGGACGTGAAGAGTCGGGTCCCGCGTCCGAGGCGCGAGACGACCGCCGCCTGCAGCGTCTCGAGCACCGTGAGGTCGGGAAAGATCTGGACGAGCTGGAACGAGCGGGCCATGCCCAGGCGCGCCAGGCGTACGGACCCGATGCCGGCGACCTCGCGATCCTTGAAGCGGACGCTGCCGGAGCTCGGCGGGGTCATGCCGGTGAGGATGTTGATCAGCGTCGACTTGCCGGCGCCGTTGGGGCCGATGATCGAGACGAACTCGCCCTGGTCGACGGTGAGGCTCACGCCGTCGAGGGCGCAGAATTCGCCGTAGAGCTTTCGCAGACCGTCGGCGCGCAGGATCATGCGCGTTCGGCCGGAGCCGGCCGGCGGCGGGTCACGAGCCCGGCCAGCCCTTCCGGCGCGATGATGACGATGAGCGCGAGGATCGCGCCGAAGACCAGACGCCAGTAGGGGACGACCGACATCACCCAGTTCTGCAGATAGATGAACACGAACGCGCCGACCACGGGACCGAAGAAGCTCGCGAACCCGCCGAGCAGCGTCATGAACACGAGGCTCCCGGAATGCGTCCAGTAGGCGAGGGTCGGGTCGACGTTGCCGGTGGGCGGCCCGAGCAGCGCGCCGCCGACGGCGGCGTAGACCGCCGAGATGACGAAGGCGAGGAAGCGATAGCGGGTGACGCCGATGCCGAGCGTCTCGGCCTTGGCGGGATTGTCGCGGATCGTCTTGAGGCACAGGCCGAACGGTGAGCAGACGATGCGCCACATGACGAGCGTGGCCAGCCCGAGGACCGCCATCGAGTAGTAGTAGTAGGGGCCCGTGAGGTAGTCGATCTTCGGCATCGCGTCGAAGGCGTGCCCCAGGAGCGATGGGCGCAGGAACGGGGTGCCCTCATCGCCGCCGGTCAGCCGGTAGAACTTCAGCACGAACGTGTAGAACACCATCCCGAAGGCGAGCGTGAGCATCCCGAAGTAGATCTTCACGTAGCGGACGCAGAGCGCGGCCACCGGCGCCGCCACCAGCGCGCCGAGCACCGCGGCCGACAACAAGATAACCTCCAGCGAGCGGATCGTCGTGCGGCTGGTGATGAACGCACCGGTGTAGGCGCCGATGCCGACGAACAGCGCGTGGCCGAACGACACCAGGCCCGTGTAGCCGAACAGGAGGTTCAGGCCGAGCAGGACGACCGCGTAGGCCATGAAGGGCAGCATGAGCAGGACGTGATAGGTGCCGCCGACGAGCGGTGCCACCGCCATCGCCGCCGTCGCCGCGGCCAGGCCGAGCCCCCGCTTCACGCCGCCGCCCCGCCGAAGAGGCCGCGCGGCCGCAGCACGAGGACCACGATCACGATGAGGTAGATCAGCAGCATCTCGAGCTCGGGATAGACCGAGATCGCGATCGAGCGGAGGACGCCGACGGCGAGCGCGCCCACGAAGGCGCCGCGCATGGAGCCGAGGCCCCCGATCACGACCACCGCAAAGGCCTCGACGATCAGCTCGATCCCCATCTCGCTCATCGCCGCGGTGGCGGGAATCACGAGCGCCCCGCCCAGGGTGCCGAGCGCGGTCCCGAGCGTGAAGACCTTCGCGTACACGCGCCGCATGTCGACGCCGAGCGCCTCGGCCATCTCGCGGTTGTCGGCGGCGGCCCGCATGATGCGGCCGAACGCGGTACGGGTGAGCAGCCAGCCGATCGCGAGGGCGATGACGAGGCTCGCCGCGATGACGATCAAGTTGTAGACCGGCACGGTGGCCCCGAGCAGCTGGAGCTGGCCGTACGTCAGGTAGAGTCCGGAGGTGGAGCGGGGCGAGGTGCCCCAGATCATCCGGATCGCGTCCTCCATCATGAGGACGACGGCGAAGGTCAGCAGCAGCTGGAACGTCTCGTCGCGATCGTAGACGAAGCGGAGGAGACCGCGCTCGACGACCACGCCGACCGCGCCGACGGCCAGGCCCGCGAGCGCCAGCGGCACGACGAACAGCGCGGGGGGCCCGCCGGCGCTCGCGTACCAGCCGACCGCGGAGACGCCGGCGTACGCCCCCAGCGCGTAGAACGAGCCGCACGCGAGGTTGAAGATCTTCTGCACGCCGAAGACCACCTGCAGACCGGCGGCCACCAGGAACAGGATGCTCGCGTGGAAGACGCCGCTCGCCAGGACGCTGACGACGTGCGCGGTCAGGCTAGATCTTCCAGCCGCTGATCCAGTCGAACAGCTTCGCCCCGGCCGGCTTCATCGCCTGCCGCGTGGACACGACCTCGACCGGGCTGATGGTCACGAAGTCGTAGCTGTTCTTGTGCGTCGTCATGCCCTGATAGAAGCTGCACATCTGGACGTGGTCCTCGCGCCAGCTCCGCCGGCCGGAGAGCGACTCGATCTCGATCCCCTCGAGCGCCTTGACGACCTGCGCCTTCTCGGGCCAGCGCTTGGCGGCGCCGGCGGCCTTCTCGACCGCGGCCTTGTAGGACTCGGCGTTGAAGTACGCGTGGTCGCACTCGTACGGCGGGTACTCGTTGTGCTTCGCCTTGTATTCGCGGACGAATTGTTTGAGCAGCGCGCTGCCCTTGGGATCGTCGAAGTACATCGTGTTGTAGCCGAGGAGCAGCCCCTCCGGCGTGAACTCCTTCTTCAGCGAATCGTGCACGCCGCCCGCCGTCGTGAAGACGCCCTTCATGGTCTTGAACAGGCCGACCGCCGCGGCCTGCTTCATGATGATCGTCGCGTCGCCGGACCAGAACGAGCACATCAAGAGGTCGGCCTTCGACTGCTGGATGGCCGCGATGTGCGAGGTGAAATCGGTCACGCCGAGCTTGGGGAAGAGCTCGAGCACGAATTTCACGTCCGGCAGGTAGCGCTTGAGGACCGCCTGGTAGGACTCCCAGCAGTCGTGGCCGTACGAGTAGTCGTTGCCGATGCCCGCCACCGTCTTGATGCCCTTGAAGTACTTCGGCGTGAGGATGCCCGCGACGATCGCCTCGACCTCGTTGTCGACGCTCTTGAAGGCCCACTTGGGGTTCGGCATCGTCTCTTCCACGCCCTTCTGGGTCGTGCCGTCCCACGAGAGCCAGGGGGTGCCGAGATCCTCGGCCACCGGACCGAGGGCGAGGGTGACGCCGGTGGAGATGCCGCCCAGCACCACCTCGACCTGATCCTGCAGCACCAGCTTGCGATAGCGCTCCACGGTGTCCTTCGGGTTCGACTCCTCCTCGACGACGAGCTGCACGGGCCGCCCGAGGATGCCGCCGGCCTTGTTGACGCGCTCCGCCCACCATTCGGTGGCGCGGAGCCCCGCGGCGCCCACCGGCGCCGCGATACCGGCCCGGATCGCGAGGACGCCGATCTTCACCGGCGCGCCGCCCTGCGCGAACGCCGGCCCGGCGCCGAGGCGCGCCGCCGCGGCGCCGACCCCGGCGCCCACGAGCGTGAGGAACTGTCGTCGCGAGGGCTGGTGGTCCTGGTCGAGAAGCGTCATCGTGAGGCTCCTGGTGTCATGACGATGGCGACAGGGTTCGTCTAGGCCAGTCCGAGCTGTCGGCGCGCGAGCCGGGTGCCGGCGACGAGCCGCTTGAGCTTCTCGGACGCGACCCAGCGGGGTACCGGGAAGAAGCCGCAGTCGGGCACGGCCGAGAGGCGCTCGACGGGAATGAACTTCGCGCAGAGCGCGAGCCGCTCGGCCACGTCTTCCGGGCTTTCCATGTAGAACGACTTGACGTCGACGACGCCGCAGGCCACGTCGCGGTCGACGCCGATCTCCTTCCAGTGCTCGATCTCCGCCATCTCGCGGTTGGCGTACTCGAACACGAACTGCTGGCACCGGGCGTCGAGCAGGGCGGGGAACAGCCAGCGGTACGATCGCTTGCCGCGCGGGCGCGACAGCAGGTTGCCGAAGCACACGTGGTAGGCGATCCGCGCGCGCACGCCGTCGACGCAGGCGTTGAACATCTTCACGTACTCGTCGATCTGCCCCGGCACGATCGCCGCCGACGGCTCGTCGAGCTGGATGTAATCCGCGCCGGCCGCCACGAGCGCCTTCAGCTCGGCGTTGATGGCGGGAACGAAGTCCCAGCAGAGCGCGAGCCGGTCGTTGCCGTACACGTCGCCGGGCCGGAGCTGAACGTGGATCGAGAGCGTGACGGGGCCGGGGCAGGTCGCCTTGACCGGCCGGTCGGTCTGGGTCTTCAAAAACCGGAACTCCTCGACGACGCCGAGCCCGCTCGGCACCTTGATGCGCTGGCGCGGCCGGTAACGCGGCGTCGAATCGTAGGCGTAGAGCCCGGTCTTGCGGAGCGGCTCGACCGGGTCGAGGCCGTCCATCTTCTCGTAGAACGTCTGCACGAAGAAGAAGCGGCGCATCTCGCCGTCACAGACGATGTCGACTCCCGCGCGCTCCTGGTCGCGGATGGCGAGCTGCGTGGCGTCGTCGAACGTCTCCTTCACGTCGGTCTGGCCGTACTCGCCCGCCTTGATCTTGTCGAGGGCGGTCCAGAACCAGCCGGGGAAGCCGTGGCTTCCCATCACGTGCGTCGGGATCGGCGGAAGTGCTCCGGTCACGCGCCGTTCTTATCAGAGGGACCGGCGCTTGGCAATGGCGGGGGCCGCCCGGGGCGCGCGTTATGATAGGAATACTCGATATGCACGTGCGTTTCTGGGGTACGCGTGGCTCGATCGCCGCGCCCGGGCCGGCGACCGCCCGCTATGGCGGCAACACGTCCTGTGTCGAGGTCCGCGCCTCCGACGGCACGGTGATCATCCTCGACTGCGGCACCGGCGCGCGCGAGCTCGGGCTGCATCTCGCGCAGACGATGCCGCAGCCCATGCGCCTGCACCTCTTCATCGGCCACACCCACTGGGACCACATCCAGGGCTTCCCCTTCTTCGTCCCGGCCTTCCTGCCAGGCTCGGAGCTGAACATCTACGCGCCGTTCGGCTTCCAGCGCGGCCTCGAGGAAGCGATGGCGGGACAGATGGAGTACTCGTACTTCCCGGTGAAGATGCGCGACCTGCGCTCGCGGATCCACTTCACCGAGCTGGACGAGGGCTTCTTCCGCGTGGGCAACGTGCTGGTCGAGACGCAGTTCATGAATCACACCGCGCCCACCGTCGCGTACCGCATGACCGGCGACGGCGCCACCGTCGTGTACGCGACCGACCACGAGCCGTTCTGGAACGCCTCGGGCCGGGTGTCCCAGCATCCGGGCGACGAGCGCCACATCACCTTTCTGCGCGGCGCGAATCTAGTGGTCCACGACGCGCAGTACACCGGCGACGAGTACCGCGACAAGGTCGGCTGGGGCCACAGCAGCATCGAGTACGCCGTCGACGTCGCGCTCGCCGCCGGCGTGGAGCGCCTCGTGCTGTTTCATCACGACCCGGGGCACGACGACGACATGATGGAAACGATGGAGGCGATGGCGCGCGCGCACGTCGGCCGCCAGGGCCAGGCGCTCGACGTCCTCGCCGCCCGCGAGGGGATGGAGCTCTCGGTCGTGGGCAGCGGCATCACCCCCGCCGTCGGCGAG
>QHSM01000219.1:0-428 GCA_003221595.1 Candidatus Rokuibacteriota bacterium
TCGACTCGCCCGAGCATGCGTCGCGGCGGAAGCGCGGACGCGTCGAGGTGCAGCACGAACGCCCGGTCGGGTGGTAGCTGGAGCGGGACGTGGCGAGAGTCCGCGTCCGGCCGCGATCTCGATGTCTTCCGCCTCTGTGCCACGGGCGCAACGATAGGGCCCGTCGCCGGCGTACACCATGGAACGGCGGTCAGATTACGGTTAGAAGACGGTTAGGAAGCGGTTCACCCGCGCCGAGATGGACGCAGATCGACGTCTGACGTTCGAGGGGTTCTCCCTGGACCTCGCCAACGAGCGGCTCGTGTGCGACGGCGAGGTGGTCGCGCTCACCCCGAAGGCGTTCGCGGTCCTGCGCCGTCTGGTGGAGGACAACGGGAAGCTCGTCACGAAGGCGGAGCTGCTCCGGGCGGGGTGGCCGGATACCCACG
>QHSM01000219.1:470-4575 GCA_003221595.1 Candidatus Rokuibacteriota bacterium
GAGATTACGGTTAGGAGTCGGTAAGGAAGCGCGGCTATGGACGCAGATCGGCGCTCGCGTCACGGCGCACGCGAAGCGGCACCGGCCAGTCCCGGTCAGCGTCCCACTGGAGGTCTTATATCCCAGGCATCCGGCGGCCATCTCTGCGGCGTCGCGCGGAACGAATGGCGGTGTTTCGCTCTTCTTCCCCGCGCCCGCGGGGGTGGGTCTCGGCCGTCGAGCCACGGCCGTTTCAAGAAGACCCTCACGCGCTCCCCGCGAGGTTGTCGCAAAGGCGACGTATTCGCGTCGCGAGTAGGCAGTGAGAATGTTCGAACCTTGCGGCCCACCGCTCGGGCCGGCACCGCGGTCTCTTAGCGCCTGACGACGCGGCGAGCGTCAGACCAAGACTCTTCCCCCTCCGACGGACGCCTCACCGTTAGGGGTGGACGCCGAGCGGTCGCCTCGATCACGCTGTCTCGCTTCCCTTGCTCACCGGACCGAAGCGACGCGTCGAGTGACCAGGGACCCGGGCCCGAGATCAGGAGAAAGATGCAGCTCATGATCTGCGCGTACTCCGAGCGGATCTCGTGCAAGACGGCCCAGATGCCGACCTGCGGCGGAACCGGGGGTGGGGGGAGCGGCAAGGTGCCGAGGAAGAGCCGCGGCTTGGTGGAGAGTATCGCCACGAGCATCTCGATGATGAACGGAATCGTGATGAGCCGTGTGCCGAGACCGAGGATCAGCAACAAGCCGCCCACGATTTCCAGCCCGCCCACGAAGTTCGCGGTGAAGACCGGAAACGGCAACCCGAGCTTGGTGAATCGCCCCACGCCCTGGTTGGCGTAGACGAACTTCAGGATCCCTTCCCAGAAGAAGACCGCTCCAGCCATCATTCGAATGACGATCGGCGCGCGCGGTCCTGCCACCGGGGGGTGAAGAACCCATGTCCATGCTCTCTTGATCATGCCAAGACTCCTTTCGTTCGGTCGGCGCATCACTGTTCGCACGCGAAGTCGGAGCACTTGCTCACCGGCGGGGTCGACGACGTATCGGCATGGCCGAGATGCGGGACGCCGGCAGCGATCGCGAGAATGCCGAGCGCGAGACCCGCGGCTACAATGCGACGCCTCGCGGCGCTCACCCTCGTACGATCGTTCCTGATTCCCATGATGTTCCTGAACGCTCTCATTGTGCTTCTTCCTAAAGACGACTACACCGCCTGAGTCGATTTGGATTGGCCTGCATCCGCCGCTGTATTCGTTTGGCGCCCGATGCTCGAGCGGGTGTGGCGGGCGCGCGATCGAGTGTGGCGGTTAGGGGAGGGTGACGTCGGCGGCGACGGGGTGCGGGCTGCGCTGGAATGGCCTGCGCTGCTGCGGAAGCTCGAGCGGGTCGACCCGGTGTGTCGGCAAGCCGAAGCCGCCCTGAGCGACCAACCCGGTGCTCGCGGGCGCGTTACGACGAGACCCACACCTCAGTGGACACTGCGACGTACTGCAACGCGTCGGCGCATCATTTGCTGGAAGAGTCCGATCTGTTTCCCGTTTGAATCCCAGATTCGGTTGCTTCACTCGCACGGGGATGCGGTCGCGCCGTGCTCCGGTCCGCCGACACGCGTAGCCGCGGCACCGGCTCGCCGATCTTTGCCGAATAGAGGATGAACTTGAACGGGTCGAAGTTCTGATACTTCTCCATCAGCTTCAGGTAGGTCAGCCTCTCGACGTCGCGCAGCGACCGACTCTCCGGAAAGTGCCCCTTCGTCCATTCGAGCGTCGTCGCGGCGAGCTCGAGGTTCCCGTCGGCGATCATGCGCTTCGTCGCCGCAACGAGCCGCCCCTCCGACACACCGAGGTAGTCGACGAGGAGGGACCCGCGGTCGGCGCGGCTGAGCGCACCGACTCCCTGCAGGTCGGGCTGATGACCCGCAAGTCCACTCGCTGCACCATTCGATCTTGGATGCGCTCAGGGGGGCGACGCACCGCTACGACTTTCGCCGCTTTTTGCTACCACTACACTCAGGTAGCCGCCCTCCAGGTGTCCGTGGCGAGACTGTCAGCCGCTACCATCAGTCCTGACGCTCGCCCTGATCTGAAGGACGGCGTCTGCGTCAATCGCATTTCCGAATTTGGATGAAGTCCTGATCGCACGAAAATCGAAACGATCCGTCGGGGCGCACGAAGTGTGCTCGCAAGTATTCCTCCAGCGCACGTCGCGGTGGCGGGTTCCGAACGGGGAGCAGGTTGAGCATGAACTCGGCAATCACGTACGCCGACGGAAAGTCCAGCGTCTCGATTTGCGCGGGCTTCGTGTCGATCCGCACCTCATAACTGCTGCCGCGCTCCTCTTGAAACTGCCGAGCCAGTGACGAGACCAAAAACCGCTGGCCCAAGAAATGGTCCAGCATACGCATGCAATCGGTATCATGGTTCTGTACCACCAACACCAAAAGGCCGCCGGTAGCCAGCCACGAGGCCAATCGGTCAAGAGTCCGCATCCATTCCGATGCGTCGATGTAGTAGAACACGTGCGAACAAAGAATCAGGTCGCCGGCCGTTCCGATCTTGGCGTTCAGAATTTGTTCCGGGATGACGTCCGCCGTCGGGCAGGCGCGCTCCAGGTCGTGCCGCAACGACGCGTTGGGCTCGATCGCGATGGTCCGGCCAAAGCGTTCGGTGAACCATGCGGTCACTTTTCCGTTGCCGGCGCCGGCGTCAACAAATACGCGCCGAGACGGCAACCGATCGATCAAGGCGCTCAGCCATTTTTGCGCCATGAGCTTCTGATCGGTGTGATCGAGAAAGACTTGAAACGCCTGGTGGTATTCGCGACTCTGCGAATTGTACACGCCGATCGTCTCTGCCCTAGCCATAGCGTTCTCCGCTGGGTGTACGTCGGTACGCTTCTATCACGACGCGGCGGCAAAACGCCAGTCGCCTACGCCGGCGCGCGCCGGCATGTCCAGCGAGGTGAAACTTGCCGAAGGGGGCACTGTCGTAACCAACTTCTTTGAGCAGCTTCGGCGTTGTGGTCTCAAAAGGCGAAACCTGAGAATTCGCCAGAGTGAAGCCCGTAACTACGTTGAGGATGTTGGTGCGCAGTGGGTAGCGCCCTTCGAAGAACAGCGCGCGGCTGGGCGTGCATTTGGGCATCACCCACGTATTTCTGAAGCGCACGCCAGCCCGGGGGAGGGTATCCATGTTCGACGTCCGCGGAGGAGTCGCCCCACCGTAGCGAGCTCCCAGTGACCGCGGCTCACGCTGCTACGGTTCGGAATTGGCCTTTGCATCACGGCGACCCGTTCAACAGGCTGCTCGTCGCGCAGGCCTTGACCGAAGACCTGCGTATCGTCACGGCAGACGGCGTCTTCGCGCTCTACGGTACGGCGGTGCTGACAGCGGAGGACTGAGGTGGATTTGCTTCACGAAAGGAGCCGCTCAGCCTCGTCCCCTCACTCGGCGTCGTTGAGATGACGCCGAGGCTCAGGCGTTCGCGGGCGGTCACCCAGCTGACGCCGTAGCGCACGGTCGCGCGGTGCAGCGCGCGCCCGCCACCGGCCGGTGGCGGTTCGGGAAGATGACCGCCCCGCCACGCTCGAGGACGACGACCTCGCCGCCCTCTCGGCTCGCTTCGGCACCGACGACCAGAGCCAGTGGCAGATGCCCGCGCTCCTCGAGAGCTACGCTTCGGGACGGGCACGCGGCCGTCGGAAGCGATCGCCCTCCGCTGGGTGACGTCGAGCTGAGAGACCGGCGGAACCGCATCCGCCGGAGCCGCGTGCTCGGGGAGGATGGACGACCAAAGACCGGCAGGAGCAAGCGCCACGTCATCGTCCACGAGGGCCTCGAGCGCGTCCCGCGCAGTCACATGCCGCGCCGTCCTACGGACGGCGGGTCATCTCGGAAGCCCGCGCTCGCGCGCGCCCTGGTTCCCGCCGCGCGGACGAAGAATTCGCCGAACCGGCGCCGCGGCGAGGAATGCGTCGCGTACCGGGTCCTCGGGCGTGAACGAGTTCGCCAGCGTGAGGATGATCGCTTCGGCACGCGCCCGGTGGGCTTCCGCCGCGGTGTCGTTCTTGGCCTGCCGGTACAGGTCGGACCGGGTGGCGTGAACGCGCCACGCCGTC
>QHSM01000220.1 GCA_003221595.1 Candidatus Rokuibacteriota bacterium
CTACCAGGCTGCGCCACACCCCGCCAGCATGATCGTGTCGAGTCGTCCGGACCGACTATATCACTCGCTGAGGAGTCGTCGGGCCGCGTCCAGCGCTTTTCCGCGGTGGCTCACGCGACGCTTCTCTTCGTCGGAGATCTCGCCGAACGTGCGGCCGAGCGGCGGGTAGAAAAATACGGGGTCGTAGCCGAAGCCACCGCTCCCGCGCGGCGCCTCGGCGATCAGGCCCTCCACGACGCCCTCGACCACCTGCTCGCCGCGCGCCGGGCCCGCCAGCGCGATCACGCAGCGGAAGCGCGCCGTCCGCCGGGCCGGCGGCACGTCGCGAAGCCGCTCGAGCAAGAGATCCCAGCGCTCCCGGTCGCTGAGCGCCGGGCCGCCGAACCGCGCCGTGTGGAGCCCCGGCGCGCCCCCGAGCGCATCCACCTCGAGCCCGGAGTCGTCGCCGAGCGCCAGCGCGGCCGTCAGGCTGAAGGCCGTGCGGGCCTTGACGAGGGCGTTCTCGGCGTAGGTCTGCCCGGTCTCGTCGGGTAGTCGGGCGCCGGGAAACTCCGAGAGCAGCTTGATCTGAAACGGCACGGCGCCGAGCAGCGCCAGGAGCTCGCGTCCCTTGTGGGGATTGAGCGTCGCGAGGACGAGAACCGGGCTAGAGCTTGAAGGTGCGCTCGGCACGCGCGTCGAGGGCACGCCGCTGGAGGCCGACGAGGCGGCGAATGCCCGTCTCCGCGACGGCCAGGAGCGCGTCCAGCCGGGCGCGGCTGAACGGCACTTGCTCGGCGGTCCCCTGCACCTCCACGAAATCGCCGGCGCCGGTCATGACGATGTTCATATCGACCTCGGCCGTGGAGTCCTCGACGTAGTTCAAGTCCAGCAGCGCCTGGCCCTGGACGACGCCGACGCTGATGGCGGCGACGCAGTCCCGGATCGCAGCCGAGGCCTGGAGGCCGGGAATGCGGGTGATGGCGTCGGCAACCGCGATGAAGCCGCCGGTGATGGCGGCGGTGCGCGTGCCCCCGTCGGCCTGGATCACGTCGCAGTCCACCCACACCGTCCGCTCGCCGAGCTTGCCCCGATCGATGACGGCTCGGAGCGCCCGGCCGACGAGCCGCTGAATTTCCTGGGACCGGCCGCTCGGCCCGCGGTTCTCTCGCTGCGTGCGGGTGTTCGTCGACCGGGGAAGCATCGCGTACTCGGCGGTGACCCACCCTTGGCCCTGCCCCTTGAGGAAGGGCGGCACCTTCTCCTCGACCGACGCGGTGCAGATGACCTTCGTCGCGCCGAACTCGACGAGGACCGAGCCCTCCGGGTGCAGGAGGAAGTCCCGCGTGACGACGATGGGCCTGAGCTGGTCGGGGGCGCGTCCGTCGGGCCGGGGCATCGCTAGCGGACCCGCGTCACCGGCGAGGGCTCGGCCGCCGCGCGCCCCCGCTGGTCCCAGGCCCGCTTGTACTCGACGAGCCCCGCGTAGATCGCGCGCGCGATCTCGTCGCGGTACTTCGTCTCCTTGAGACGCCGCTCTTCCTTGGGGTTGGTGACGAAGCCGATCTCGAGCAGGATCGCCGGCATCGCGGCGCCGCCGAGGACGTAGAACCCCGCCTGCTTCACGCCGCGGTTGGAGATGCGCAGGGACTGCGTCATCGAGTCGTGGACGACCTCGGCGAGGCGCGAGGACTCCGTCTGAAACTCCGACTGGGCGAGGTCCCAGAGGATCGCCTTCACGATGTCCACCTGACCGGCCGCGCGGCCGGTCGGCTGCTCGAGCTGGACGACGCCGTTCTCGAGCGCGGCCACCTGGCGCGCGGCACCGTCGGTGGCTTCCGACGACAGAAAGTACGTCTCGACCCCGTCCGTGGCGGTTTCGCGGTGTGCGTTGGCGTGAATCGACACGAACAGGTCGGCGCGCTCGCGGTTGGCGATGCTGGTGCGGTCGCGCAGCGTCACGAAGTAGTCGGCGTCCCGCGTCAAACGCACCTTCAGGCCGAGCTGCGCCTCGACCAGCTTGGCCACGCGGCGCGTGACGTCGAGGACGAGGTCCTTTTCCATGAGCCCGGTGGGGCCGGTGGCGCCGGAGTCGTGGCCGCCGTGCCCGGCGTCGAGCACGATCATCTTGAGCGGCCCGATCTGCTCCCGGCCCTCGCGGGTTGTGGGCTCGGCGGGCCGGGCGACGTCGAGCACCAGCCGCGGCGGATCGGCCAGCGTCGTGGGCCGGATCGTCCCGGCCGCCCCCTCGAAGACGACGCGCAGGAGCCCATCGGCCCCGGCGCGCTCCAGCCGCACCTCCGCGATCAACCCGTCGTGGATCCCCTGGACCTGCGCACCGTTCCCGAGACCGAGCAGCCGGACGCGCGCTTCCCTGGGTCCACTCGACTCGATGCGGTGGGGAACGGCCGCCGACGTCTCGACGACGATCCGGGTGAACGAGGGATACGAGCGCACCCGCACGTCCTCCAGGGTGACCTCGACCGCCGCGGCGACCGTGCGCGCGGGGGGCGCGCCCGCCGGCGCGCCGGCAACGAGCGTGGGGACGACCCGGCCGACGAAGGATTCGGGCACGAGCCACACCCCCTGTTTCACCCGGACGGGCGCATCGAGCATCACGGGCTTGCCGTTGACCAGTACCTGGGACCAGTTCCGCGTGAACGTGACCGTCGTGTCGCGGGTTCGCAGATGGGCGCGCGTGCTCGCGGGCGTCGCGTCGAGCTTCGTCTGGAGCGAAGCTGCCACCCGGCGGAGCTCGACGTACGGTCGGCCGTCGTGAGTCACCGTGGGCAGTCTGGTCCCGGCCCAGCTTGTCGCCGAGAGCAGGACAACGATGAGGGTGCCGGCAAAGCGTCTGGCGCTCATGGGCGGGCTAATTCTAACAACGGACGCCACGGGCCGGCCCGTTTAACTGACGCCGGCGGGCCCGGCGCCGCTCCCCCCGAGGCCCCCCATCGGCTCACGGGGCCGCATCAACGCGAACACGACGAGGCCGATGGCGATCCAGACGACCTCGCGGACCCGTCGAACCAGACTGAAGGAGATGGCCGCGGGCGCCGAGAGCCCCAGGGCGACGAACGTGGCGAGAAAGCCGCCCTCGAGCGCGCCGAGACTCGCCGGGATCAAGAA
>QHSM01000221.1 GCA_003221595.1 Candidatus Rokuibacteriota bacterium
CCGGATCGCGCTCCGCGGCGCGAATCTGCCGAACGCTGGCGACGAGCTCCGCGTACGTCTCGGGCGGCCGGAGACCGTACCGGGTGAGGAGGTCGGTGCGGTAGTAGAGGAGGCCGACGTTCATGTTCCAGGGCAGCGCCCAGACGCGCCCGTCGTACGTGCCCGCCGTCACGGCGCTCGCGAAGTACGGGACGAGCTCGTCCGGACCCAGGTGCGCCGTCAGGTCAGCGAGCCACCCGGCACGGGCGAACTCCGGGACCCAGATGCAGTCGAGCATCATGACGTCGAACCCGGGGCTCCGGCCCTCGAGGTTGATGACGTAGAACTGATGCTGATCGTCCGACGTCCACGGCAGCGCTTCGCCCTTGACGCGCACACCCGGATGCGCCGCCTCGAACGCGCGCAAGAGCCCGGGCAGCGGGTCAGCGCTGCCGAGGATGCGGGCGTACTTGAACACGAGCGTGACGGGCTCGCCCTCCGGCTGGCCCGCGCACCCGCCGAGCGCCAGGAGCCAGACGAGGAGCGCGCCGAGCGCCCGCGGCCCGCGTTGCGGACGCGATCTCACGATGCCGTCTGCTCACGCGCCAAGAGGCGCGTCAGTCCCCGCAGCGGGATGGCGAGCCACGCCGGCCGGTGGTCCAGCTCGTAGCGCACCTCGTAGAGCGCCTTGTCGAGCTCGAAGACCGCCAGCGCGCGCGCCAGCGTCGAGCGCGAGGCCGGGACCAGGCGCGCCGGAAACCGGCCGAGCTCGGCGAGGTAGCCGTCGAGGAACGCGGCCGATGCGCGCCGGACCCAGGGCTCGCCGGCGGGCGCGCTTGCGGGCGACAGCGCCGCGTGGACGGCGTAGTCGAGCGAGCGCAGCATGCCGGCGACGTCGACGAGGCTGGACTGCTTTCGGCGGCGCTCGGCGAGGGGCCGGTCCGGCTCCCCCTCGAAATCGAGCAGAACGAACCCGGGGGCCGTGCGGAGCGCCTGGCCGAGGTGATAGTCGCCGTGAACGCGGATCTTCATGCAGCGCTCGACGCCGAGCGCCCGGAGGTCGTCCGCCCGCGCGCGCAGGGCGGCCTGGCCGGCGAGCAGCGGGCGGGCGTCGTTCTCGATCTCCCGCGGAAGGTCGGCCAGCCTGGCCCGGACCACGTCGCTGGTGCGGCCGAGGTCGGCGGCGACACGCGAGATCCAGGCGGTGACGTCGGCGTCGGTGATGGGCTCGGGCGCGAAGTCGGAGCTTTCCGCGTCGGACGCGAGGGCCCCGTGCAGCGCCCCCGTCACGGCACCCAGGCCCGACAGCTCCTGGAAGACCGGCCCGGACAGCTCGTCGACGCGCGCGGGCGGGAGCTGCCGCAGATGGCCGACGATCCAGCTCCAGCCATCGCCCTGGTTCGCGACGAATCCCTGCAGCACGCCGAGGGTCGTCACCTCGCCCGCGGCCGACACGTACTCGATCGCCCCCGCCAGCGGCGGGACGTGAGGAAACCGGGCCTGGAGGGTGAGAAACGACCCGACCTCACGATCGAGGTTGGTCCCGGCTTTCACCCGTCGCAGCCATTTCAAGATAAGACGGCTGCCGTACGCCACGGAGGTGTTGGACTGCTCCGTCGTCAGCCGGCGTGGCGCAAGCGGACCATCGCCGCGCAGCGGCGAATAGCGGTCGGTGCGGACGAAGCGAACGACGCCGCCGTGAGCCGTGGGCACGGCCGCGTCCCGCTCGAACGCCGTCAGGAGCTCGAGGCAGAATCCCGGCTGGTCGAAGGCGTCTCCGGCCCGCGTGGTCGCGCCGTCCAGCTCGAGCGTGGCCTCGAGCGCGTCCGGCGACACGGCGGCCCCGTCCAGGACGAGCGGGATCGCATACGTCTCGTCCACGCCGTCCGTGAATGCCACGGTCACCAGGACGAGCCACGCGCGATCCCCGAAGGCGCCGCAGTCGCGAAGATTCACCGCGGCGATCGACCGGCCCTTGTCGCCGAACCACCGCTGTCGCGGGAGCACCGCGGGAAGATCCCTCGACACGGCGCGGCCCAGCGCCCCGGCAACGCGCGCGGGATCCGCGCGAGAGGGCCCGTCAGATCGCGGTGCCCTCGATGCCATACGGCCCGTCGCCGTCGCCCGGGCGCTCCAGGCGGAACCAGTAGAAACCGTGCGGGCTCAGGCTCAGGAAGTACGGGCCCGGCCCGATCGGAGGAAAGGCGGTCCCTCCCAGCATCTCGGTCGGCGCGACCCCGGCGAACGCGGCGAGGTCGAGCTCGACCGGCTGAGGGGCCGACGAGAGGTTGGCGACGATCAGCAGCGTCTCGTGCTCGAGCCGGCGCAGATACGCGAGCACTCTCGAGTTGCGCGGGCGCAGAAACTCGATGGTGCCGCGCCCGAAGGCCGGCGACGTCCGCCGCACCGCGAGGAGCTGTCGCATCGTGTTGAGAAGCGACGACGGCTGTCGCGCCTGCGCGGCCACGTTCACGGCTTCGTAGCCGTAGACCGGATCCGTGATGACCGGCAAGTAGAGACGCCCCGGCTCGGCGCTCGAGAACCCCGCGTTGCGGTCGCGCGACCACTGCATGGGCGTGCGCACGCCGTCGCGGTCGCCGAGCGACACGTTGTCGCCCATGCCGATCTCGTCGCCGTAGTAGATGATGGGGCTCCCGGGCAGGGTGAGCAGCAGACAGTTCAGGAGCTCGACGCGGCGGCGGTCGCCGTCCATCAGCGGCGTCAGGCGACGGCGGATCCCGAGGTTGAGCTTCATGTCGCGCTCGCGCGCGTACGCGTAGTACATGAAGGCCCGCTCCTCGTTCGTCACCATCTCCAGCGTCAGCTCGTCGTGGTTGCGCAGGAACAGCCCCCACTGACAGGCCGGTGGAATCGGCGGCATCTGCGTGAAGATGTCGGTGATCGGGCGGCTGTCCTCCAGCCGGAGGCTGAGATACAGGCGCGGCATGAGCGGGAAGTTGAACGCCATGTGGAACTCGTCGCCGTCGCCGAAGTAGGGACGGACGTCCTCGGGCCACTGGTTCGCCTCCGCCAGCAAGAGCCGGGCGCCGCCGTACTCGCGGTCGATCACCGCACGGAATTCCTTGAGGATCGCGTGCGTCTCGGGCAGGTTCTCGCAATTCGTGCCCTCGCGCTCCACCAGGTACGGCACCGCGTCGCAGCGAAAGCCGTCCAGCCCGCGGTCGAGCCAGAAGCGCATGACGTCGAGCATCGCCCGGCGCACCGCGGGGTTGTCGTAGTTCAGGTCGGGCTGGTGGCTGAAGAAGCGGTGCCAGTAGTAGGCGCCGCGCGCCGGGTCGAGCGTCCAGTTCGACTTCTCGGTGTCCACGAAGATCACGCGCGCGTCCCGGAACCGGCGATCGGTCGGGTTCCAGACGTAGTAGTCGGCGTACGGCGAGGCCGGGCCCGAGCGCGAGGCCTGGAACCACGGGTGCTGGTCGGAGGTGTGGTTCATCACGAGGTCGGCGATGACGCGCAGGCCGCGCGCGTGGGCCGCGTCGAGAAACTTCTGAAAGTCCTGCACCGTCCCGTACGACGGGTGGATGCCGTAGAAGTCCGCGATGTCGTAGCCGTCGTCGCGAAGCGGCGAGGGATACATCGGCAGGATCCAGAGGCAGTCGACACCGAGCTCCTGGACGTAGTCGAGCCGCTCGGTGAGCCCCGCGAAGTCGCCGATGCCGTCGCCGTTGGCGTCCATGAACGCCTTGACGTGGACCTCGTAGAACACCGCGTCCTTGTACCAGTCGCGCGCGCCCGGCCGCGCCATCACCAGCGGTCCACGAGGTAGGGCTTCTGCGCCTCGAAGGCGGCGGCGGTGGCGTCGAGGGCCGCCTCGGCGGCCGCCGCGTCGCGCGCGCGCGTCGCCAGCACGAATGCCGCGGTGCGCCCGAGGTAGAGCGGCACGAACGAGCGCAGGAGGTGATCGTGATACACGACGTGGTGGTGATGGCCCACCGCGAAGTCGTAGACGGCACGCGCCCAGAGCTCGTCCGGGAAGCGGAAGCGCGCGAGGTCCTCGTTCTCGAGGCTCAGCACGTCGCCCCAGGTCTCCGGCGCCAGCACGTGCTCCCAGATCGTCCCGAGGTCGCTCAATCCGCGCCGGAACGCGCCGACCATCCGCTCGACGTCGATTCGCCCGGGGTCGCCCGGTGGCAACGGCAGGGCGCCCTCCGCCGGTGTCG
>QHSM01000222.1 GCA_003221595.1 Candidatus Rokuibacteriota bacterium
CACCTCGAGAAGGACGGGATCGATGGTCATCCGCCTCTCCTGAGGCGCAGGTTGCCAGCGTTGTCGACCAGGGCGGTCACGCCGGGCGGGATCACGGTCGTCGTGTCGTCCTGCTCGACGATGGCGGGTCCGACCAGGCGCGCGCCCAGCGGCAGGCGGGCCCGCTCGTAGAGCGTGGTCGGCACGTAGCCGCCGAAGTATGCACGACGCTCGCCGATGCGCGCGTCGGCTGGCGACGTCCCGCTCGCCCGCGCCGCCGGCTGCGCCACCGGCCGCGGCAGGGGATACGTGTGCACCGCGCGGAAGTTCACGAACTCCACGCGCTGCTGCGTCCGCGCGTAGCCGTATACCCGCTCGTGCGTGGCGTGGAACGTCGCGACGATCTCGGGCACGCTCTCGCGCGCCAGCGGCGCGGCGATCGGCACCTCCAGCTCGTACGCCTGCCCGACGTAGCGCATGTCGGCCGCGTAGGCCACTCGCACCTCGCGCGCCGGTACGCCTTCCTCGCCCATGCGCGCGCGCCCGGTGGCGTCGAGCTCCGCCAGGCAGTGGTTGATGTCGCTCAGGTCGGCGACGTCGGTGCGGGCCTGCAGGGTCCGCGCGTGGTGGTGCTCGATCGCCGCCGCGAGGAGACCGAAGGCCGCGAGCACGCCCGGCGCCTCGGGCACGAGCACCTCGGCCATCCCCATCTCGTCAGCGAGCGCGGCGCCATGCACCGGCCCCGCCCCGCCCAACACCACCAGCGAGAAGTGGCGGGGGTCGTAGCCACGCTTGATGGTGACGAGGCGGATCTGGTCGGCCATGCGCGCGTTCACCACGCGGTGGATGCCGGCGGCGGCGGCGACGGGATCCACGCCGATCCGCCGGCCGACCGCGGCGACGGCGCGCTCGGCCGCCGTCACGTCGAGCGCCATCGCGCCGCCGGCGAAACGGGCCGGGTTCAGGTAGCCGAGGACCACGCTCGCGTCCGTTACGGTCGCTTCCTCGCCGCCGCGGCCGTAGCACGCCGGGCCGGGCTCGGCGCCGGCGCTGCGCGGGCCCACGCGCAGCCCGCCGGCCGCGTCGATCCATGCGATGCTGCCGCCACCAGCCCCGATCGTGTTCACGTCCACCATCGGCGTGCGCACGGGGTACGGGCCGATCGATCCCTCGCCGACGAGCAAGGGCGCCCCGTTACGCACGACCCCGACGTCGTTGCTGGTGCCGCCCATGTCGAGGGAGACGAAATCGCGCACGCCCGAGCGCTCGGCGACGAAGCTGGCGCCGATCACGCCGCCCGCGGGACCGGAGAGAAACAGCGTCACCGGTTGCCGCGCCGCCAGCGCCGCCGACACGATGCCGCCGCGCGACCGCATGATGAGCGGCGGTGCGGCCACGCCGAGGCCATGCAGTGTGTCCCCGAGCCCGGCGAGGTAGCGCTTCACCACGGGGCCGAGATAGGCGTCGAAGGCCGTCACGCAGAGGCGCTCGTACTCGCGGAAGGTCGGATCCACCTCCGACGAGAGCGACACGCTGATCTCCGGCGCCAGCGCCGCCACGATCTCGCGCGTGCGCCGCTCGTGAACGGGGTTGACGAACGAGAACAGGTAGCACACGGCGATGGCCGAGACCCCCTGCGCGCGGAGCCCCTGCACCGACTCGCGCACGTCGGCTTCGTTCAGCGGGACGAGCACGTGGCCCTTCGCGTCCAGCCGCTCGCGCACGCCGACGCGCCGGCGGCGCGGCGCCAAGAACGTCGGAGTTTCCGGGTCCATCGCGAGGTCGTACATGCGCGAGCGCTTCATCCGCCCGAGTTCGAGCACGTCCTCGAAGCCCGCGGTGGTGAGGACGGCCGTCACCGCGCCCTTCTGCTCGAGGATGGCGTTGGTGGCGACGGTGGTGCCGTGGATGAAGCGTTCGATGTCGCCGGGCTCGGCCCCGGTGATGGAGAGGATGCTGCGCACGGCGGCGTGAACGCCCTCGAGCAAGTCCTTCGGCGTGCTGGGCACCTTCGTGAGCGCGAGCTGGCCATCGCGGTCGAGCGCCACGATGTCGGTGAACGTGCCGCCGATGTCCACGCCGATCTGCACGCTGCCCTCCTCGCGCCGCCCACGGTACCACACCGCTCGGCGCGACCTCCGGACCCGGGCTAACGAGGAGCGCCACGGCTTCGCCGGGGCGCGGCGAGCGCTCGGGGGTTTGGAGGGCTATGTCGGGGTCGGGGCTCCCCCGTGTTCTAAGCCAAGTGACAGGCCACGCGGCGGCCGTCGAGCTCGCGGAGTGGCGGCTCCTCGGCGGCGCAGACGTCCTGGGCGAGCGGGCAGCGCGTGCGGAAGCGGCAGCCGCTCGGCAACGCGCGCGGGTTGGGCGGCTCGCCCTCCAGCGTGAAGTCGAACGCGACGCGGCGGCCGCCGATGCGGGGTACCGCGGCGAGCAGCGACTGCGTGTACGGGTGGCGCGGGTCCTCGAAAACCGCCGCCGTCTCGCCGAGCTCGACGATTTTGCCGAGGTACATCACGGCGATCCGCGCGCACATCGCGCGGACAACCGAGAGATCGTGCGAGATGAACACGTACGTGAGGGCGAAGGTCCTCTGGAGACTGCGGAAGAGCTTCAGCACGCTCGCCTGGACGGAGACGTCGAGCCCCGAGGTCGGCTCGTCGAGGATCACCAAGCGCGGGCGCAGCGTCAGGATGCGTGCGAGCCCCACCCGGCGCTGCTGACCGCCACTCAGCTCATGCGGATAGAGGTCGAGGTGCGCGACGGGGAACCCGACCGCCGAGAGGATCGCCCCCACCTCCCGCTCGCGCTCGGTGCGCGAGAGCGTCGTGTGGATTTTCAGCGGCTCGTGCAGCGAGTGGACGATCTTCCAGCGCGGGTCCAGCGACGCACCCGGGTCCTGGTACACGTACTGGAGGTCCTTGGCGACCCGGCGGCGCTCGCGCGTCGGCAAGTGCCCGATCTCGCGGCCCGCGAACCGGATGTCGCCTGCCGTCGGCGTGTAGATGCCCATCGCGGTCTTGCCGAGCGTCGACTTTCCACAGCCGCTCTCCCCGACGAGGCCGAGCGTCTCGCCCGGCCACACGGAGAGCGACACGCCGTCCACGGCCCGCAGCCAGGCGACGCGCCGGCCGAAGGCGTTGCGCAGCGGGAAGTAGCGGACGAGATCGACGATCTCGAGCAGCGGCGACGGGTTGCTCACGCGTCGATCCCCAGGGGCGCGTCGACTGGATGGTGGCAGCACACGCCGTGCGCGCCCGCGAGCGTGCGGGGCACCGGCCGCGCGGTACGACACTCCGCGGTCGCGTAATCGCAACGCGGGTGGAACCGGCAGCCGGGGGGCGGCCCGATCAGGCTCGGCACCTCGCCAGGAATGTCGCGGATCTCGCCGTCGGGACTCGGCACGCTGGCGAGGAGCCGGCGCGTGTAGGGGTGCGCCGGACGCGCGAAGAACGCGTCGGTCGGGGCCGCCTCCATCTCCTGGCCGGCATACATCACCACGATGCGGTCGCAGATCTCGTGCGCGGTGCCGAGGTCGTGCGTGGTGAAGAGCACGGACACG
>QHSM01000223.1 GCA_003221595.1 Candidatus Rokuibacteriota bacterium
ACGGCCGAAGCATGACGGTACCGACGAGAAGTTCCATAGAGAGTTTCCGTAGTTCAGTCAGCATGTTACCATCACGCCCGTGAGGCACCTGCAGGACGCGATCGCGCGCGCCCAGGCGCGCCTACTCGGGCAGCAGGCCCCCGACGGCCACTGGGTCGGACAACTCGAAGCCAACACGACGATCACCTCCGAGTATCTGCTCCTCTGTCATCTCATCGACCAGGTGAACCGCGACCGCGAGTCGCGGGCGGTGCGCTACCTCAAGCGGCAGCAGCTTCCCGACGGCGGGTACAGCCTCTTCGAGGGGGGGCCGGCGAATCTCTCGGCGACGATCAAGGCGTACTTCGCCATGAAGATGGCGGGCGTCGGCATCGGCGATCCGGCGATGCTGGCGGCCCGCGAGCGCATCCGCGAGATGGGCGGGCCGGCCAACGCGGACGTGTTCACCAAGATTCAACTCGCGCTCTTCGGCGAGTACGACTGGAACGGCGTCCCCACGATGCCGGTCGAGATCATGCTGCTGCCGCGCCCGTTCTTCCTGTTCAATATCTACGAGATCTCGTACTGGTCGCGCACCGTGCTGGTGCCGCTCCTGGTTCTGATGGACCGAAAGCCCGTGAAGTGGCTGCCCCCGCACCTGTCCCTCGACGAGCTGTGGCCGGAGCCGCGCGAGGAGACGAGCCTCAGATTTTCGCGGGTGCCGGAGCCCTTCAGCTGGCGAGGCCTATTCTGGAAGAGCTTCTTCATCGCCGTCGACGACGGCCTCAAGATCTGGGAACGATTCTCCCCGCGACCCCTCCGCAAGCGCGCCGTCGAAGCGGCGCGGGCTTTCCTCGAAGAGCGGCTCGCCGTTCCCGGTGGTCTCGGCGGCATCTATCCGGCGATGGCGAACTCCATCCTGGCGATGCGGCTACTCGGCTACCCGGACGATCACCCGCTGGTGATGGGACAGATCAAGGAGATCGAGGCCCTCGCCGCCGAGGAGGGCGACTCTCTGCACTATCAGCCCTGCCCCTCGCCCGTCTGGGACACGGCGCTCGCGGTCAACGCCATGATCGAGAGCGACATACCGCCGGACCATCCGGCGCTGCGCCGCGCCGCCGAGTGGCTGATGGAGTGCCAGGTACTCGTGCCGGGCGACTGGCAGGTCAAGCGTCCGCACGTGCAGCCCGGCGGCTGGGCCTTCCAGTACCGCAACGACTTCTATCCGGACCTCGACGACACGGCCGTGGTCGTGATGGCGCTCGAGAAGGTGCGCGGGCTCGACGGGGACACCACCCGGGTGGCCAAGGAGCGCGGCCTTGGCTGGTTCCTCGGCATGCAGGGCAGCGACGGAGGCTGGGCGTCCTTCGACGCCGACAACAATCGCCTCTACCTGAACCACATTCCGTTCGCCGATCACGGCGCGCTCCTCGATCCGTCCACCGATGACTTGACGGGCCGCGGGCTCGAGCTGCTCGGCACGCTCGGCTACCGGAAGGACTTCGAGCCCGCTCAGCGGGCGATCGACTTCATCCGTCACGCGCAGCGGCACGACGGGCCATGGTACGGCCGCTGGGGCGTGAACTACATCTACGGCACGTGGTCCGTGCTGCGCGGCCTCGCCGCGATCGGCGAGGACCCCCGTCACGAATACGTCCAACGCGCGGTCCGCTGGCTCGAGCGTCACCAGAACAAGGACGGGGGTTGGGGCGAGACGTGCGAGAGCTACGACGACTACGAGTTCGCGGGCGTCGGCCAGTCGATTCCGAGCCAGACCGCGTGGGCGCTGCTCGGGCTCTTCGCGGCCGGGCGTACGAGCGGCCCGGCCACCACCTCTACGCCCACTACTTCCCCCTCTGGGCCCTGGGAATCTACCGACGCGCGCATGCCTGAGCGGCCGATCGCGCCGACGCTGCGCCCATTCGAGGCCGTCGGCGGCTTTACGATCGGAGTCGTCGACTCGCTCGGCCGGTTCGGCACCTTCTTCGGCGAGGCGCTGGGCGCCGCCGTCACGCCGCCGTTCAAGGTTCGGGCGTTCATCGACCGGATCGACTACATCGGCTATCGCTCGCTCCTGATCATTCTCCTCACCGGCACCTTCACCGGGATGGTCCTCGGGCTCCAGATCTACCTGACGCTCGTGCGGTTCGGCTCGGAGGCGTTCCTCGGTCCGGCGGTGGCGCTCTCGCTCATCCGCGAGCTCGGTCCGGTGCTGGCGGCGCTGATGGTCACGGGCCGCGCCGGGTCGGCGCTCACCGCCGAGATCGGCATCATGCGCATCACCGAGCAGATCGACGCCCTGACGGTCATGGCCCTCAACCCGATGCGCTACCTGGTCGCGCCCTCGATCCTCGCCGGGCTGGTGACCTTCCCGCTGATGACGGCGATCTTCGACGTCGTCGGGATCTTCGGCGGCTACCTGGTCGGGGTGCGCCTCCTGGGCCTGTCGGAGGGCACGTACTTCGGCGAGATGCAGACGTTCGTCGACATGGCCGACATCATGACGGGGTTCTGGAAGTCGGTCTCGTTCGGGATCGTCGTGACGTGGGTCTGCACCTACAAGGGGTTCAGCGTCGGCCACGGCGCCGAGGGCGTGGCGCGCGCGACGACGCAGGCGGTCGTCCTTTCCTCGGTGTTGATCCTCGTCTGCGACTACTTCATGGGATCGGTCCTGCCGTGATGGGGCCGCGGCGGTGATCCAGATCGAGTCGCTCGTGAAGTCGTTCGGTCCCCAGCCGGTGCTGCGCGGCCTGTCGCTCGAGGTTCCCACCGGGTCCATCACCGTCATCATCGGCCGCAGCGGCGGCGGGAAGTCGGTGCTGCTCAGGCACCTCATCGGCCTCCTCTATCCCGACGCTGGCCGCGTGCTGGTGGACGGCGTCGACATCACCACGCTGCGCGGGCGCGCGCTCGACGAGGTCCGCCGCCGCTACGGCGTCGTCTTCCAGGGCGGCGCGCTGTTCGACTCGCTGTCGTGCCACGCGAACGTCGCCTTTCCGCTCCGCGAGAAATTGCGCCTGCCGGCCGCGGAGATCGCCAAGCGCGTCGACGCGGCCCTCGGCCAGGTGGGGCTCGAGGGCATGGGCGCCAAGTTCCCGGCCGAGATCTCGGGCGGCATGCGCAAGCGCGTCGCCATCGCGCGGGCGCTGGTGACCGAGCCCGAGATCGTGTTCTTCGACGAGCCGACCACCGGACTCGATCCGGTGCTGGTCAACACCATCCACCACCTGATTCTCGATCTGCACCGCCGTTTCAGGTTCACGGCGGTGGTGGTGAGTCACGAGATCCCCGAGATATTCGAGATCGCCGACACGGTGGCCATGCTGCACGACGGCCTGATCGCCGAGGTGGGCCCCCCGGCGGCGATCCAGGCCTCGCCCTCCCGCGTCGTGCGTCAGTTCATCCGGGGCGAGCCCGACAATTCGGAGGAGCGCTGATGGACCGAACGCGGGTGAACATCGCGGTGGGTATCTTCGTCATACTCGGCGTCGTGGCACTTGGATATCTCTCGGTCCAGCTCGGCCAGGTCTCCTTCCTCGGGAGCCGCGGATACGCGGTGACCGTCGATTTCCCGTCGGTGGGCGGGCTCAAGGCCGGCTCCGCCGTCGAGATCGCGGGCGTGGAGATCGGGCGCGTCGAGTCGATCGGCCTCGCCGACTACCAGGCGCGCGTGACGCTGCGCGTGCGCTCCGGGATCAAGCTCCAGGAGGACGCGATCGCGTCGATCAAGACGAAGGGGCTGATCGGCGAGAAGTACATCCGCATCAGCCCGGGCGGGTCGGACAAGATCATCCAGCCGAACGGCCGCATCCGCGAGGTGGAGGCCCCGGTGGATTTCGAAGAGTTGCTGTCGAAGTACATCTTCGGCAAGGTGTAGGAGGAGGTCGTCATGTTCGCCCATGCGCTCGCGCTCGTCACCGCGCTGCTCCTCGTCGGTCACGGCCCGGACCGGGCCTGGGCGGGCGCGCCGACCGACCAGCTCAAGGCGCAGATCGACCGGACGGTCAAGATCCTGGAAGACCCGGAGCTCAAGAAGCCGGGCCGGCAGCGGGACCGCCGGACCGCCGTGCGCCAGGTCGCCAACGAAATCTTCGATTTCTCGGAGACGGCCAAGCGCTCGCTGGCACGGCACTGGGCGGCCCGGTCGCAGGCCGAGCGCGAGGAGTTCGTCCAGCTCTTCGGCGATCTGCTCGAGCGCTCCTACATCTCGAAGATCGAGCTCTACGGCGGAGAGAAGATCAAGTTCGTGGGCGAGACCACCGAGCCCGACGGCGCGATCGTCCGGACGCGGCTGGTGACGAGGCAGGACACCGAGATCCCCATCGACTACCGGATGCACGCTCGAGGCGACAAGTGGCTCGTCTACGACGTCCTCATCGAGGGCGTCAGCCTGATCTCGAACTACCGCACCCAGTTCAACAAGATCATCACGACCTCGTCGTACCAGGAGCTCGTGAAGAAGATGAAGAGCAAGCAGGAAGAGTTCATCCAGGAAGAGAAGCGGACCTCTCAGCGGTGAGCGCCGCGGTCCTGTCGGGGCGCGAGCTCGCCGCGCTGCTCGACCGACACGGCTTCGACTTCTTCACGGGCGTCCCCTGCTCGCTGGTCGAGGATCTCATCACGGCGCTCGAGGGCGACCGGCCCGCTCCCTGGATTCCGGCGGTACGTGAGGACGTCGCCGTCGGGCTCGCCGCCGGCGCCTGGCTGGGCGGCCGCCGCCCGGCGGTGATCATGCAGAACTCCGGGCTCGGCACGAGCCTCAACGCGCTGGCGTCGCTGTCGCTCATGTACGGCTTTCCGGCGCTCCTGATCGTCACCTGGCGCGGCTTCGGGGGCCGCGACGCCCCCGAGCACATCCTGACGGGCGAAATCACGCCGAACCTCCTCGACCTGCTCCGCATTCCCCACCGCACGTTGACAGCCGCTCACGCCGCCGAGCTCCTCACCTGGGCCGCGAGCGAGATGGACGCGCGCAAGAGCCCGGTCGCGCTTCTCGTGCCCCCGGGCGTCGTCGCGGCCGGAGCGGAGCGGGCGGGCGCCGAATCGGGCGCCGCGGAGGAGCGTTCCACGCCGACCGGCTCCGATCCGACGCGCGTCCGTCGCGCGCCGGCGGCCACGACGCCCGCCGCCGAGCGTGAGGAGCTGACGCCGGTGATCTCGCGCGCCGAAGCCATCGCGGTGGCGGTGAAGGAGCTGGGCGACGAGCCGGTGATTCACGCGAACGGCTACATCTGCCGCGAGTCGTGCGCGATCGACGACCGGCCGCAGAACTTCTACATGATCGGCTCCATGGGCATGGCTTCCGCGATCGGGCTCGGGCTGGCGCTGGCCCGTCCCCGCGCCGCGTGCGTCGTCTTCGACGGCGACGGCAACCTCTTGATGAGCCTCGGCACGCTCGCCATGGTCGGCAGCCTCGGCCCGCGCAACTTCGTCCACATCGTCTTCGACAACGAGGTCTACGGCTCGACCGGCGGTCAGCGCTCACCCTCGCGCGAGGTGCGTCTCGACCGGCTGGCCCGCAGCGCGGGATACCGCACGGCGGCGGCGGTGACGACCGCGAGCGAGATCGCGGCGGCGGTGCGGACGGCGCGTGCCGCCGAGGGGCCGCACTTCGTCCTCGTCAAGGTCACCCGGGCGGAGACCCCGGTCCCGCGGATCCCGCACGGCCCCGAGGTCATCCGCGACCGGTTCCGGCGATCCGTGAGCGGCCGTTGAGGCGCGCCGCGCCGCCGCGTCGATTCCGGAAAGCGTGAATCTGTGTGCTAGACTTACGCCAATTCAAGGCCCCGCTCGACTGAGACACAG